>JBBSSY010000301.1:0-5002 GCA_038241595.1 Chitinophagales bacterium
AATACATCCCGCTACTTTTTCTATCATACTTTCGGAGATCGCTTTTTTTGCTCCGCTGCCTGCATCCATATAGATCAACTTCATGCCAAGCATTTCACCGGCCATGGCCGTGCACATGGCAATTTCATGTTTATTAGCAGGAATCGGGAGGGCATTAGACATATAAGATACGGTCGTCGGCGCACCGCCATCTATCACCATATAGCCGGTTGACATCACTTCCAGACCGCTTTGCCTAACCGCAGGGGCGGAAATTACATGCTGTCCGATAAGCAGTTCCGGATTTCTTCCCGAAATTAGTGAAATGTATAACAAAGCGTCTGCATGCCTGGAGACCTGCGCCGTACTTCCAGGAAAAAGGATCACCGGGATCTGGCATTGTTGTTTGATATGCTGGATGCAGTCATCGAGGTGGTTAGAGATCATTAAACTGCCACCTACAAGCAAGTAATCAACGACAGAATCGGTTGCCAATGTAATGAGTTCATCCAGCAAAGTCTTGTTAACCTTGTCCGGATCGATTAATACAGCAAATGACTTTTGTCCTTTCTGTTTCCTGTTGACCATTCCCTGATAGATGACCTGCTTCATTCAGATGTGCTTGCGATAGCTGCAAAAATGCAAAAGTTTTTCCGTTTAAACCGGTTTATTCAGCCGAAATGCAACTATAAGCGGAGATATGATGAAATTTGCACGATGTGATTGTTGGAGAAGGCCGCCTTTTCACCGTTTACATACTGGTTTACATAGGCAACCTCCAGGTCGAGTTCCTTCCTTAACCGGCGGCCGAGGCCCAACAGCACCCGGTTTTGATCAAAATATTTGCCGTTTGCAGCAGACTGATCGCCGGTATTGATAAATATTTCGTTTTGCACAGCAGCAAAATAGCCCTTTTGAAAGCCTTTCTGACCGTTTAACGGAATGATATCACGTACAAAATAACGCAGGCGTGTGGCGAAATCATAACCATTAACTTTTAAATCAAGCCCCTGCGAAAAGTAATCGGGAATGAACCGCTGCTCAAAACGAAGCCGGTGTGTCAAAGCGGTAAAGCCTACCGGGTGTGTCAACTGCAACTGCTGCCAGATACGGTGTTTGGCTACCAGGTCGCTCACTCCTGATGTGCTGCGCCGGCTGGCGATAAAAGCATAACCAACGGTCGCGTAAAATTTTTTTTTAAACGTAACGTTGAGACCGGGCCGGAGCAGGATGGTACTTATTTGGTTCAACTGGTTACTGGTGCGGAGATGCCCGTCGAAATTGATACCGAGCAGGTTGTTTATCTTGAAAACATTGTTTACCGCAGTCCACTGGTTGAAGGTTTTTTGCTGGGCAATGGAACGAATGCTGCCTGCCAAAAGCAGCGCAGCGAAGAATAAATGGATAAAATGCATAACTACAAAAAAACATTAATTCGGTTTAACAAAAAAATCCGGATTGGTAGCGTTTTGTTCAGCCATTTGATCAAAAAAAATAGTTTTATTTTTTTTTAATTTCTACAGCACGCAAAGGGTAAGGGTTTACGTCAACTGCAAACTCGTTTTTCCACATGTGGGGATATTTCAAGTTAGCATTTACGGTATGCAAACCATATTTTCGTTATCCTCGATCCATTCTCCATAACCAAATTTTTACCCAATGATAAATAACAAGCAAGCTGCAAAAGGGCTGCCATTCACCCGGCGTTTCACCAAAGCCTCCGTCAGCGTTTTTGACCAGTTCGAGTATGACTACCGTACCTCTGTGATCCGGAACCCCAGTGGCGAAGTGGTCTTTGAAATGACCAATGTAGAGGTGCCAAAACACTGGAGCCAAATTGCGACCGATATTATTGCTCAAAAATATTTCAGGAAGGCCGGTGTTCCACAGGGGGATGGCAGCCTGGGACGCGAGAGCTCGGCAAAACAGGTGGCTCATCGCATGGCCAATTGCTGGAAAGCCTGGGGCGACCGCTATGGGTACTTTGACAGCGATGAAGCATCCACCATATTTTATGAAGAAGTGGTGTATTGCATACTTAACCAGGCCTGTGTACCCAACAGCCCGCAATGGTTTAATACCGGTCTGCACGAAAGCTACGGCATCACTGGCAGTCCGCAGGGGCATTATTATGTAGATCCTGCAGACAGCCAGCTGAAGAAATCCACTTCAGCCTACGAGCGCCCGCAACCGCATGCCTGTTTTATCCTCAACGTGAACGATGACCTGGTGAACGATGGTGGAATTATGGATCTCTGGGTGCGTGAGGCGCGCATTTTTAAATACGGCAGTGGTGTCGGTACCAACTACAGCAATATCCGGGGAGAAGGTGAACGGCTCAGCGGCGGTGGTACATCAAGTGGCCTGATGAGTTTTTTAAAAATTGGCGACCGGGCTGCCGGCGCGATTAAATCCGGTGGCACCACGCGTCGTGCGGCTAAAATGGTTTGCCTCGACCTGGACCACCCGGAAGTGATTGATTTTATTGACTGGAAGGCCGAGGAAGAAAAGAAAGTGGCTGCACTGATCGCGGCGGGTTACGCCTCCGATTACGAAGGGGAAGCCTATAAAACAGTCAGCGGCCAGAACTCAAACAATTCCATCCGCATTCCGAATTATTTTTTTGAAAAACTGGCCAACGATGAAGACTGGGAACTGAAAGCGAGAACCGATGGCCGGGTAATGAAAAAGTTACCTGCTCGTGAATTATGGAACAAAATCGCTTATGCCGCCTGGCGTTGTGCCGATCCGGGTGCACAATACGATACCACCATCAATGAGTGGCATACCTGCCCGCAGGGCGGCGCCA
Organism: Chitinophagales bacterium; assembly: GCA_038241595.1. Taxonomy (GTDB): domain Bacteria; phylum Bacteroidota; class Bacteroidia; order Chitinophagales; family Chitinophagaceae; genus JADCRZ01. The sequence continues at coordinate 2,789 of JBBSSY010000301.1, forward strand.
TCCGCGCTTCCAATCCCTGTTCGGAATATATGTTCCTGGATAATACGGCGTGTAACCTGGCTTCAGTTAATCTTCGGCGTTTCTTCAACGAATCGAACAACCAGTTCGACGTGGAAGGTTTCGAGTATACCTGCCGGTTATGGACCGTGGTACTGGAAATTTCCGTCCTGATGGCACAGTTCCCGAGCAAGGAAGTGGCGCAGTTATCATACGACTATCGCACACTGGGACTGGGATATGCCAACCTCGGCTCCATGCTGATGGTCAGCGGCATCCCTTACGACAGCGAAGAAGCACGCGGCATCGCCGGTGCCATCACCGCGATCATGACGGGCGTCGCATACAAAACATCGGCAGAGATGGCAGGCATCCTGGGTGCTTTCGACAAATATGAAGAGAATAAAGAAGACATGCTGCGCGTCATGCGCAACCACCGCGCAGCTGCCTACGACGCCAGCGAAGCATATGAAGGATTGAGCGTAAAACCAATCGGTATCAATGCCAGGTATTGTCCGGATTACCTGATGAAAGCTGCCACGCGGGCCTGGGATGGTGCCGTACAGCTGGGTGAAAAATACGGTTACCGCAATGCACAAACCACCGTGATTGCGCCGACCGGTACCATCGGGCTTGTTATGGATTGCGATACCACCGGCGTTGAACCCGACTTTGCACTCGTTAAATTTAAAAAGCTCAGCGGCGGCGGATATTTTAAGATCATCAACCAGTCGGTGCCACAGGCGCTGAAAAACCTGGGGTATAACCAGAAAGATGCGGATGCCATCGTAAAATACGCGGTGGGCTCAGCCAGTTTTGCCGGGGCGCCTTACGTTAACCACCAAACGCTGAGTGAAAAAGGTTTTATAGCCGATGAAATAAAAAAGCTGGATGCAGCTGCCGGTACCGCGTTCGAGATCGGCTTTGTATTCAATGTGTATACGCTTGGTGAAGAGTGCCTGCAACGCCTCGGCTTTAAACCGGAGCAGTATTTTAATTTCGAATGGAGCCTGCTTGAATCTCTCGGCTTTACAGACGAACAGATCGAAGGGGCCAATGACTATGTCTGTGGCACAATGACCATCGAGGGCGCGCCGCTGTTGAAACCGGCACACCTGCCGGTTTTCGACTGTGCCAACAAATGTGGCAAAAAGGGCGAGCGTTTTATTCATGCTCATGGGCATATTCGTATGATGGCAGCTGCACAACCTTTCCTGAGCGGCGCTATCTCCAAAACCATTAACCTGCCACATGAAGCGACGGTGGAAGAGATAGCAGATTGTTACCTGCTGAGCTGGCAACTGGGCCTGAAAGCCAATGCATTGTACCGCGATGGCTCCAAGATGTCGCAACCGTTGAGCAACAAATCCGATAAAAAGAAAAAAACGGGCGAGGCAGTTGCCGAGGCCGTATTGGACGCCAATCGGGAGAAAGAACAGGCTGAGTCGAACATCGTGGACATGGGAAAATTAACCATCGATGAACTGTTGCAGGAAGTGAACAAACGGGTACAAACCAGCGCTGATACCAAACTAAAACGCCAGCTGGCGATGATCGTTGAACGCAGAACGCTGCCTGCAAAACGCCGGGGTTTTACGCAAAAAGCAAAGATCAACGGGCAGGCGTTATTCCTGCGCACCGGCGAATACGCCGACCAGACCGTCGGTGAAATTTTTATCGATATGGCCAAAGAGGGCGCCACAATGCGCAGCATGCTGAACTGTTTCGCGATCTCTATCTCGATCGGCCTGCAATACGGGGTGCCGCTCGAAGAATTCGTGGAGAAATTCGTCTTCACGCGCTTTGAGCCGGCTGGTATGGTGGATCACCCGAATATCAAGTCGACCACTTCGATCGTTGATTTTATTTTCCGAGTGCTCGCCTATGAATATCTCGGTAGAACTGACCTGGTTCATGTGCTCGACAAACCGGAAGTGATGAACACCGGCACGGAAGATTGGGACGATAAACCGGCGCCTGGTGCTTATGAAAAGAAACTACCCGAGTTGAGCGAGGTGCGCATCGTACCGTCGAACGGCAAACCGCATACACCGGTAAACAGTGCAAAAGCTGCACAAGCGACAAAGGCCGACGCCGGTTTGGATGCGGTGAACGCCGCCGCCCGCAACATGCAAAGCGATGCGCCGGCGTGTAATACCTGTGGGCATATTACGATTCGCAGTGGTACCTGTTACAAGTGCTTGAATTGCGGGAATA
>JBBSSY010000302.1:0-4995 GCA_038241595.1 Chitinophagales bacterium
AACTGACAACCTCACTGATAGGTACAAACGAAGATTTTGAAAAGCATACTGAACTGGTATCCATCGCGGAGGAAATAGCCGGACGGGTGTTGTTCAACGGTGTACCAACCGGCGTGGAAGTATGTCCCAGCATGGTGCACGGCGGTCCCTTCCCCGCTACCACCGACAGCCGCTTTACTGCCGTGGGTATCAATAGCGTAAAACGCTGGGTTCGGCCGGTATGTTATCAAAGCGCTCCTGACTTCCTGTTACCCGTGGAATTGAAAAATGATAACGAAGGAAAAATATGGCGTATGCTGAATAATACCTGGACGAAAGACCCGGTTTAATCATTTTTAACAGTTGAAGTGCAGTGAGAATTTTCTCATTCCACTGAAAATACTTATCTCTGTACACTTTTTGTACCCGGCAATCCAGCGATCGGTTGTATGCCCTGAATCAGTTATCATCATCATCAAAAAATCAACGAAACGATCTATGAAAAAGCTATTTTCTGTGGCGCTGGGTCTGAGTTTGTCAGGTGCTTTCCTGTCTTCCTGCGGCAACAACGAAACAAACAGTCAAACTAACGATAAGAACGATTCCTCAACAACATCCTCACCAGCTATGAACCAGCAAGCGTACGGCACCGTGGATCAAAAACCGGTTATCCAATATACACTGACCAACTCAAAAGGTATGGTCGTGAAAATTCTTAACTACGGCGGCATTATTACAGATATCCAGGTGCCTGATAAAGCAGGTCAAAGCGGCAATGTCGTACTCTCTTATGATTCATTATCAGGATACCGCCAGACAGGAAGCCCTTATTTTGGCGCGCTGGTCGGGCGGTATGCCAACCGCATTGCCAACGCACAGTTCACCCTTGACGGCAAAACGTATAAACTGGCAGCGAACAACAATGGCAATACCCTCCATGGCGGCTTAAAAGGATTTGACAAAGTGGTATGGGATGGCACGCAGGACGGCAATACCCTCACCCTGAAATATGCCAGTAAAGATATGGAAGAAGGCTTCCCGGGTAACCTGAATGCCCAGGTGGTATATACGCTCACTGATAATAACGAATTAAAGCTCGAGTATTCCGCCACCACCGATAAAGCCACTCCGATCAACCTGACCAATCATACCTATTTTAACCTGTCGGCGGGCAAAGAACCGACCATTGAAGATCACGAAGTGATGATCGACGCCGATAAGTATACGATCGTAAACGACAAATTGATACCTACAGGCGTGAACCCGTTGGTGAAGGGAACGCCAATGGATTTTACCAAGGCAAAGAAAGTAGGCAAAGACATCGCTTCGGTAAAGGGCGGTTACGATCATAATTTCGTGCTGAACAAATCAGGCAAGGATATAAGCCTGGCTGCTACCGTTTATGATGCTGCCAGTGGACGATATATGGAAATGTTTACGTCGGAACCCGGCGTTCAGTTTTATTCAGGCAACTTTCTCGATGGAACGCTTAAAGATACCCGTGGCGGAATAACTTACGGACAACATGCCGGCCTCTGCCTCGAAGCACAGCATTTTCCTGATTCGCCAAATCAACCCGCGTTTCCTTCAACCATCCTTAAACCCGGTGATACCTACCACCAGACAACGATATATAAGTTTTCTGTCCGGTAGACCCGGAACGAAAAAAACCTTCAGTAACCTTCAAAATTATTGTCATGAAAAAGTTTTTACCACTTCCACTTTTGCTGTTGTTTGTTGCAAATAATCTTTTCGCGCAGCAACACCAGCTTGTTAAAAAATGGGAAACAGATACGTTGTTGAAAGTGCCTGAATCCGTTTACCTCGATGCACCAAATAAATTATTGTATGTGTCGAACATCGATGGTGCGCCTGACGGAATGGATGGAAAAGGGTCTATTGGAAAAGTTGGACTGGATGGCAAGATCATCCAGACCGATTGGGTTACCGGCCTGAACGCGCCAAAAGGCATGGGCATTTATAAAAACATGCTGTATGTGGCCGATCTTGATGCCGTGGCGGTGATCGACATTAAAAAAAGTGCCCTTGTAAAAAGAATACCGGTACCAGGGGCGATTTTTCTTAATGATGTTTCTATCGATAAAAATGGCATTGTGTATGTGTCAGATTCACGCAATAAAAGAATTTACCGCATAGAAAATGAGAACGCGGTTGTTTTTCTCGACTCTTTAAAAGGACCGAATGGCGTGCTTTCCAGGGGCGACGATCTCTATGTGCTTGACGCAGGTGCATTGTTGAAAGTAGGACAAGATAAAAAGATAACGCAGATCGCCGACGGCATGGAAGCCAGCACCGACGGCATAGAACATGTGACCGGCAACGACTACATAGTTTCCTGCTGGATCGGTGCGATCTATTATGTGAAGGGAGACGGCACGAAAGAAAAATTATTGGACACTCAAAACCAAAAGATCAATTCTGCCGATATTGCTTATGACGCACAGAAGAAGATCCTGTATGTTCCCACATTTTATAAAAACTCCATCGTAGCCTACGACCTGAAATAAAAGAGCCTATACCCATCAACCATCATGGATTTTACGTCATCGCAACTCTCTTATGAACAGGTAGCTTATTTCTCAAAAATTGTCCTGGATTATATCGGGGGTTCATTGGAGATACAACCATTCTATAAATACCCCGTTTCACTGGAAGGCATCAGGCAGGCGATTGATGCGCGGAAACAATTTAATAATAACCGTCGCGTACTTGTTGAGGAACTGCAGCAGCAATACCAGCTGGTGCCCCCCGTCGCCCTTGTCCAGCAGCACATCGCCGACCTGCTGGATGAAAATACGTTTACGATTGTCACTGCACACCAGCCAAATATATTTACAGGGCACCTGTATTTTATTTACAAGATCCTCCATACGATTAAACTGGCAGCCTTTTTACGCGAGCAGTTTCCTGAGTATAAATTTGTTCCGGTATTTTACATAGGCAGCGAGGATGCCGATCTGGAAGAACTGGGTAATATACACCTGAACGGCGAAAAACTCGTTTGGGAAACCAGCCAGGTGGGCGCGGTAGGGCGCATGAGCACGAAAGGGCTTGATAAAATCATCGACCGGCTGGATGACGAACTCTCTGTATTGCCTTACGGCAGTCAAGTAACGGAGATGCTGAGGCGATGTTACCTGGATAGTCCTGATGTGCAAACAGCCACTTTCAAGCTGGCGCATGAATTATTTGCAGACTTCGGACTGGTTGTTTTATTGCCGGATAATGCAGCGCTGAAATCGCTCATGCGTTCATTGTTTGAAGACGACCTGCTGACACAGACCGCTTCATCCATTATGGAAAAGACGAATGAAAAGCTGTCGAAAAATTACAAGGTACAGGCAGCCGGCCGCGAAATAAATTTATTTTACCTGAAGGACGATATCAGGGAACGCATTGTAAAAAGCGGTGAGGTGTGGCGGGTGGTCGGTACGTCCCTTCAATTCAGCCAACCGGAACTGTTGCGTGAACTTGACGAATATCCCGAACGGTTTAGTCCCAACGTTATCCTTCGTAGCCTTTACCAGGAAACGATTTTGCCCAATATTGCGTTTATCGGCGGCTCAGGCGAAATCGCCTACTGGCTGGAGTTTCGCGACCTGTTCGAACATTACCAGGTGCCCCTGCCGGTATTGATTCTCCGAAATTCATTTGTATTTATTGACAAGAAGATGGGCTTGCGGATTGATAAACTGGGATTAGCGCTGCCGGATATATTTAAAAGCAAACAAGCGCTGATTGAAGGGATCGTGAAAAAAAATTCAGACAAGCAACTCGACCTTGATCGTGAAATTGGCCGCCTGGAAACGATTTACGAGGAAACAAAAATGATTGCCACCACCATCGATCCCACCCTGAATCGCCACGTAGAGGCACTTGCGGTTGAAGCTAAAAAGAAACTCCGCGAACTGGAGAAGAAAATGATGCGAAAAGAGAAACTGAAATTCGAAAGTCAGCAACGACAGCTTGATGTAATCAAAGACCGCTTGTTTCCACACAATGGGTTGCAGGAAAGAGTCGACAACTTTTCGCCATACTATGCCGCCTACGGACCGGCGTTTTTTACGCTATTGTATGACCAGTCACTGACGCTCGAACAGCAGTTTGTGATGATCCGGGAAATGTAACTGTACTAGTTATCGTCTTTCAACCGGATCTTGAAAAGTGTGCGTTTGCCTGTATGATCGCCCGCAACCAGGTGAATTTTTAGTTTCTTCGATTTATCGCCCTGCAGGGAGATCGATTTAATCTCCTGTCCCTTAAATTTTTCATCTGTGTCAGCAAGATCAAACTGCTCGTTCAGTTTAAGCCGCTTGCGGTCGCTTTTCCGGTAAGCATCTTCTACCACGCCCACAAAAAATTCATCGGCTGCCCGGTTACCGCTTTTGCTAACCAGCTTCCTGTTGGAAGCCGCAACGATCAGCCAGTCGTTTTCGTAGGAGTAGGCCAGACCCGCCAGTTTCGTAAAGTATTTCTCATCATCTACCACAATTTTAATCTGCGCGATGGAGACGTCGGCTTGTTTCTTCCAGAATTCCAGGGAAGTCACCAGCAGTCTATTGTCTTTTGCGTTTTTATCACTGCTATTGCAGAGCAGCATCTTATCATCCATTACAATCGCCGCGGTAATATTAATGACGTCGATGCCGGTGGCCTTCAGGCGTGCATAAAAAACGGAGAGGTCCAGTTCTTTATTTTCCTTGCTTTTCAGGTTAACCAGGTACCCTTTATCAAGACGCTTTCCTTCGTTGCCTGAGCCTAGAATAAGTAGCGACTGGCCCTTGCCTTCCTGCACAACTGTGGTGGCGTAAAAACCGGCGGCGACGGGCAAGGCGCTGTGGCCAGGTTCTGCCAAACGCGTTTTTAAAAAATCCTGCACTTTCCAGTTCTTGTTCATTATCACGATATACCCTGCATCGGCACCTACCAGGTATAATTGTTCATTCACACTCGCAATGCCCGATCCCAATGGAAAATCTTTCAATTCGGAGTAAT
>JBBSSY010000303.1:0-4986 GCA_038241595.1 Chitinophagales bacterium
TGAAAAACAGGAAAGAACCGCCAGGCCGATAAATCTTGAAAAGACATCGTCGAAAATATACTAGTCTTTACCGGAGGCTATTTGTCGGTTACCCGTTAGTGACACCGGGATCTGGAAGATGCAGCCGATGGTGAAAGACATGCGAGGTATAATAATATTGCCGCAATGTTCCCATTTTCCTGCCCACCCCTTATCTTTGCGCAAAATTAACAAACAGGTATGTCTTGTCGTAGCGTTCAATCTTTTCTCCTTTTAGTGATGGTCCTGGTGTTATCTTTTGGTTCAGGACTGATGGCCCAGGAACCTACAGAACCGCAGCAACATCCCGATGACCACGAAACCGCCCAGGAAACCGGCGAGAAAAAAGGCTTCGATGCAAACGAAGTGATCTTCGGACACGTGAAGGATGCACACGAGTTTCATTTCTTATCGTATAAAACCAGCGATGGCGAAGAGCACCATGCTTCCATCCCGTTACCGGTTATATTATACTCCCCTCAGAAAGGTTTCTCCGCGTTTATGTCCTCCGCTTTTCACCATGAAGGTGAAGTAGACGGCTACAAATTGGTTAACGCCAAAATTGTCCCTGTCGATCCTTCCGTAAAAGTGTATGATATTTCGCTAACACGCAACGTGGTTCAAATGCTGCTGGCTTTGATCGTATTTATCTGGATCATGCTTGGAGTTGCCTCAAAATACAAAAAAAGTGCTGGGGCTGCAAAGGCGCCCACCGGTTTTCAGAACGTCATCGAAGTACTTATCAATTTTGTAAAAGACGAAGTGGCCAAGCCTAACCTCGGTGTTGCCTACTATAAGTACCTGCCTTACCTCCTGACGGTCTTCTTCTTCATCCTGGTCAATAATATTTTCGGATTGATACCCGGTTCAGCCAATGTAACCGGAAATATTGCCTTTACCCTGGTGCTTTCTTTAATTTCTTTCCTGATTATTCTGGCAAGTGCAAACAAGCATTACTGGTCGCACATTTTTAACCCCCCGGTTCCGGGCGGAGTTAAACCCATACTGATTCTGGTGGAGATCCTGGGTATTTTTACCAAGCCTTTTGCCCTGATGATTCGTCTTTTCGCAAACATGCTTGCCGGGCATATTATTATTATATGCCTGATCTCCATGATCTTTATTTTCGGGGATTTGAATAAAATGGTAGGATGGGCGTTTGCACCTATTTCAATCGGGTTTTCCGTTTTTATCTATTTCATCGAAATATTGGTAGCATTTATCCAGGCGTTTATCTTCGCCAACTTAACAGCCGTATTTATCGGGCAGGCGATTGAAGATACCCATGCGCACACAGCGGATGAACATCACCAGGGCAAGTACGATGATGCGGTGATCGTTTAAGTGATTAGAAACAAGTTTTTTTTTAAACAGTATAAAAGTACAATTATGGATTTGATGACAGTATTGTTAAGCACGACTCCCTGGGCAAATGCAGGTGGTGCAATTGGTGCAGGTTTAGCAGCGGTTGGTGCCGGTATCGGTATTGGCCAGATTGGTAAAGGCGCCGTTGAATCAATTGCCCGTCAGCCAGAAGCGTCCAACGACATCCGCGCAAACATGATCCTTGCGGCGGCCCTCATTGAAGGGGTTGCATTGTTCGGGGTTATTGCGGGTATCCTGGCGATGTTCGTGTAAACACAACTTAGTTACTGCACACAAAGCACAGGGCGGCGGGTGCAGTAATTTCTCAGACAATTAATACTGATTAATCTTTTACTATGGACCTTTTAATACCAGAATTCGGCCTGATACTGTGGACCTTGCTGGCCTTTGGAATCGTTTTTTTTATTCTTAAAAAATACGCCTGGAAACCCATCTTATCCTCACTGAAAGAGCGGGAAGATTCCATTGCGGATTCATTGTCTACCGCGGCGCGTGTAAAGGCTGAAATGGTAGAGTTGAAAAATGAAAACGAGGCATTGCTGGCCAAGGCACGTGAAGAACGCGCCCTGATGATCAAAGAAGCCAAGGATACATCTGACAGGATGATCGCCGATGCCAAAGACAAGGCAAAAAGCGAGTATGACCGTATTTTACTGAACGCCCAGGCCGCTATCGAGCAGCAGAAAATGGCTGCGCTGATCGACGTAAAAAACCAGGTCGGCAACCTCGTCATAGAGGTGGCCGAAAAAATCCTTCGCCGCGAATTGAGTGATAAGCCGCAGCAGGAACAGTTCATCCATGAACTGGTTGATCAGGTTAAACTTAATTAAGAAGTAGTTGCCATTACCGGTTACCGGGTGTTAAAACAGACAAATGAATAATCCACGTTTAGCAGGAAGATATGCAAAGTCACTAATTGAACTTTCGAATGAGAAAGGGCAGTTGGAAGAGACGAACAACGACATGCTCTTCATAAAAAGTATGTTGAAGGCTAGTCGCGAATTTGTCACCATGCTGAAAAGCCCGGTCATCCCAACTGATAAAAAGCTGGCTGTGATGGACGCGCTGACGAAAGACAAGGTGAGTGTGCTAACGGCATCATTTAATACCCTGATGATTAATAAAGGAAGGGAAGAATACCTGCCGGAGATCGTTAATGCTTTTGTAGACATGTATAACGAGATCAAAGGTATTCACCGGGTGAAGCTGACGACAGCGCAACCGGTTAGTGAAGAAATGAAGAAAAGCATCATCGATAAATTTACGGCTACTACTCCGCTGGCACAGATTGAACTTGAAACCGAAGTGAAAGAGGAACTTGTGGGTGGTTTTATCCTGGAATTTGACAATAACCTCGTCGATGCAAGTATACGCAGGGATCTGAAAGATATCAGTAAACAGTTCCAGGAAAATATTTACGTTCAAAAGATCAGGTAGGAATTACCTTGCCGAAGGGCAGAAAATGTCCGTAATTATCATAACCTAGCATTAAATAAAATAAATATATCATGGCGGAAATCAAACCTGATGAAATATCAGCAATACTGCGTCAGCAATTAAGCAATTTCAACGTGGGTGCAGACCTGGAAGAAGTAGGTACTGTGCTGCAGGTGGGAGATGGCATTGCGCGTGTGTATGGATTAAATAATGTTCGTTCCGGGGAGTTGGTTGAATTTGAAAATGGCGTTAAAGCGATTGCACTTAACCTGGAAGAGGACAACGTGGGGGTTGTATTGATGGGTGACCAGGGCGATATAAAAGAAGGTGCGAAAGTAACCCGCACGGGAAACATCGCATCTATCAAGGTGGGTGATGGATTGGTTGGCCGTGTTATTAACATGCTTGGTGAACCGATCGACGGCAAAGGTCCGATAACGGGTGAGCTTTATGAGATGCCCCTGGAGCGTAAAGCGCCTGGTGTAATCTATCGCGAACCGGTGAAGGAACCATTGCAAACAGGTATCAAGGCGATCGATGCCATGATCCCGGTAGGACGTGGGCAACGCGAACTGGTGATCGGTGACCGCCAGACGGGTAAAAGCGCAATTTGCGTGGATACCATCATCAATCAAAAAGAGTTTTATAAAGCCGGGAAACCGGTTTATTGCATATATGTTGCGATCGGGCAGAAAGCGTCTACCATTGCCGGTGTTATGAATGTGTTGCAGGAAAACGGTGCAATGGAATACACGATTATCGTCGCAGCTTCCGCATCTGATCCCGCACCGCAGCAGTTCTATGCGCCGTTCTCGGGTGCCGCCATTGGCGAATTTTTCCGGGATACCGGCCGACCGGCCCTGATCATTTTTGATGACCTTTCCAAGCAGGCTGTGGCCTATCGCGAGGTATCTCTCTTATTGAGAAGACCTCCGGGACGTGAGGCATATCCCGGTGATGTGTTCTACCTGCATAGCCGTTTACTGGAACGTGCCGCGAAAATTATCAGCAAAGATGAAGTGGCCCGCAAAATGAACGATTTGCCGGATTCCATCCGTCACCTGGTTAAAGGCGGTGGCTCGCTCACAGCTCTCCCAATTATTGAAACACAAGCTGGAGATGTATCGGCCTACATCCCGACAAACGTGATCTCGATTACGGACGGACAGATCTTTCTGGAAGGTAACCTGTTCAATGCAGGTATCCGCCCGGCGATCAACGTAGGTATCTCTGTGAGTCGTGTGGGTGGTAATGCGCAGATCAAATCAATGAAAAAAGTCGCGGGTACGCTTAAACTCGACCAGGCACTGTACCGTGAAATGGAAGCATTCTCAAAATTTGGCGGTGATCTCGATCCGGCTACGAAGGTAGTCATCGACAAAGGAGCCCGAAATGTAGAGATCCTGAAACAACTCCAGTTCTCCCCAATGGCCGTGGAAAAGCAGGTTGCCATTATTTATCTTGGTACACAGGGCCTTTTACGAGATGTACCGGTGAAAAAGGTGAAGGAGTTTGAAGAACATTTCCTGGTGGAAATGGAAAACAAATATCCCGATGTGCTGGCGGCATTTAAAAAGGGAAACCTGCCCGAACAAGGCATCGCAAACATGGTCGAACTGGCTAACAGCCTGATGGCCGCCTATAAATAGTCTAAATTTTTCCCAATACTGTAATAAAAACGATCCACTAAAAAGGATCGTTTTTATTTTTTGGTGGTGATAGCATGCGTATTGATAGTGAGGTCCAAACAGTTATATATATCGTATATCCGGGTAGTCTAATGTGGTACATCATTTGACTTGAATAGATGAAACCATCTTTAAAGACCCCCATACTTAATTAAGAGTCCGTTCATGAAATATTGGTTACCTATTATTTTTCTTACCGGAGTAATGTCATTACAAACGCTAATTGTTTTTCCGCAGGCAGCGATATCCGTAGATGTAAAACAGGTTCTTAGAACGCTCCCGCAACACGCGGTCGGCATGAACATGAACTACCTGATGGACGGTACGTTTTTATCTCCAACAAATACTACTACAACTACGCAAACGCTCAAAACAATGGGCATGAAAATGTTGCGATACCCCGGCGGTGAAAAGTCCGACAATTATATATGGTCTTCAGCTCCCTACGATAAATCCA
>JBBSSY010000304.1:0-4948 GCA_038241595.1 Chitinophagales bacterium
ATTAATGCCTTTGTTAATAAGTGGAGCAGCCAGTAAAGCGCTTGCAGAGCCGGCTCCTGCCAGCGGCAAAAGTGCCAGGCCCTTTAGTATGTCTCTTCTTTTCAGGTGTTGGGTTTAGTATTTTTGAAGAAGGCTATCAGCTATCAGCGATCAGCGATCAGCTATCAGCTGTCAGCTGTCAGCCATTACATTTAATTATTTTGTTACCGATTACACGTAAGATTGTATAGATAAACCATTTCTGTGTTCTTTATCTCTTTCTATATTGCAGAAATCCTTTATGGCTTTTGTTTCGACAGCTGGCGGAGATAGGACACCACCTGCCACCTTTCCTCTTCTTTTAATATTTCCTTAAACGGCAACATGGCACCACGGCCATTGGTCAATTTCCAGAAGATTGCGCCATTCGTTTGTTTGGTGACGCGTTCCTCATGGAAGTTGGCCGGTTTAGTCGGCAATTGCGCCCCTGCCGGACCATCGCCAGCACCGGTTTCGCCATGGCAGGCTACACAATACAGCAGGAACGACTCCTCGCCTTTTTTCGCCGTTTCAGCAGTAAACGCAAAAGGCGCTTTGATCGAATCCGCCGACGCCGGCGCTTTCCAGGGCTCCGGTGCCTGGAAGGGCCCGTTTTTACTGAATGAAGTTAACAGAATAGTAACAGAAATGACCAGAATCAGAACCGGGATTTTTTTTTGTCTCATATATAATATTTTGCTATCAGCAGTCAGCCATCAGCTATCAGCTATCAGCTATCAGCTATCAGCTATCAGCTATCAGCTAATACAGTGAAATTAGTTAAATTACTTCTTCGTCTTCCAACTTTAACTTTAAACCTTAAACCTTAAACTTTCTCTCATCGGATAGTCGACGAACTTTGCACCCGCCGCGTTACGATCACCGGGTTGGCAATGCCATTTAAATCATAGACGATCTTTCCGGCGCGGATGGTCATCTCGCATTCAAATTTCTTTTTGCCTTCCATTTTATACCCGGTGTAATCGTAAAAACCAAAGTTGCCTTCGCGGATGGTCAGGATCGCCACATCGGCTTCCGAACCCACCGTCAGGGAGCCCAATTCCTCGTGTTTGATCTGCCGGGCCGGGTTCATCGTAACCGCCTGGATCACGTTGGGCAGCGTCATGCCCATCGTCATAAATTTAGACATTACGCTGAGTATATCCTTCATGGCGCCGTTGGTACTGGTATGGTTCATATCGGTGCTGATGGAATTGGGAAAGAAACCATCTTTCATTGCCGGGATAGCCTGCGAGTAAGCGAAGCTGATGCCGCCATAACCTACGTCGAAAATGATGCCTTTTTTACGGGCTTCGAGTACGAAGGGTTTCACCTTGCCGGTTAATGTATCCACGATGAATTCGCGGCTGCCGAGCTGGCCGAAACAATGCGTAAAAATATCTCCAGGCCGCAGGTGTTTTGTAAACAATTCCTGAATAGACAAGGGCGGGTTGCTGCCGCCGAAATCAATCATCACCGGGATGCCACCGGCCCTGTTGCCCGCCTCCACCGCCCGGTCAACGGGCGTCCATTCCGGACCTTCAAAATGCGCCACCTTTACGCCGATGATATATTCCCTATAACGTTTAGCCATATTGGCCGTTAGTTTGGAATCCATGTCACCGGTATTTTGTTCGTTCATGAAATTCTTAAACCCATCGCCGACAATGTTCAGCCAGGCCAGCACACGTGGTTCGGAGTGATCGATCGTTTCTTCTTTAAACATCGGAAAGGTTCTCCAGCCTGAACTGCCGGCATCCACTGTAGTGGTAACGCCATTGCGAAAAGTAAATCCATCCGGAAATGGATCGCCTTTTCTTACTTCGGGAAAATTGTGCGAATGCATGTCGATGATTCCGGGGGTTACATACATGCCTTTTGCGTTTACCACCTGCCGCGCGCCTTTCGGATCGATATTGGCTGCCACCTGCACGATCCTGCTATCGGTAATCGCCACGTCCATCAGGGCATCGATCTTGTTTTTGGGATCGATGACATGGCCACCCTTGATTACGATATTATATTCCTGGCATAAGACCGTATCCTTTGCTGCAGAAAACCAAATAAAGATGATTAAGAATAATTTCTGCATCATGAACGCTGTCGGTTGTTTATCGATGGGCGAATATATTAATGTTTAGTACCAGCAGCACGACCCCGGAGAAACAACAACGAAATCTTAATCTCCATCACCGCCTGTAGGGATAAGAATAATCCCGCTGCGTTCAAAAAAACAAGTTGGTGATGTATTTCATCCCATCTCATCTTAAATACAAAATGACCACTTTTCGACTCATTCTTCGCCCATACCTCATACCCGATACCCCATACCCTTCTTCTGATTACTGATTATTGATTACCGATTACTGACCGCTAACCGCCGCCGCTACTTCGAAAAACTGATCTTCCAGATATTCCCTCCCTTCGCGCCGTATTCAATCACGAAAACATCCCTGCCCACCATGATCGCATCGGTGATGCTCGCCATGCCTTCGATAATACGCGTCGTTTTCATGTTGTAGTTGTCAGATACTTTATCGTAGGTCATCTCCAGGTGTAGCATGTCGGCGCCCTGCGGCGTAAATGCCCGCATCATGCCCGAGCGGGAACCGAGTGAGTAACGGATCACAAAACCGTCGCCTTTAAGGTCGCCGGGCAATTTCTTTTTGGTATCGAAGAACAATCCCAGCGGAGAACTGTGGGGCGTGAAGGTGCTGGTGGCAACACCTGTCTGGTCGCCATCGAGTACTTTGCCGCTGTGCGAACGGTATTCGTTGGCGTCTGGGCCGAAATTCTGCACGCCCGCGGAAAAATGAACTCCTTCAGGAATTTTCGGAAACTCCGGGTCATTGCGAAAATAACGCATCGCCCAGGCATGGGCGCTTTTGGGAATGTAGGGATCGGTTTCAGGATTTGGCTGCCAGTCCGGGTATTGTTCGGGGTTGTCGATGCCGCCCATCACCCAGGGAAAACCATAATGATGCCCCTGCCGGATCCAGAACATATCTTCGTTGTGGTCGTAATCGGAGGAATTCACTACGCCGAACAAATTGCCTTTACCATCAAACGCCATGTCGTACGCGTTGCGAATGCCCTCGGCATAAATATAACCGTCAGCTTTTAATTTCACTTCGTCATTGGGCAGTTCCAGGTCGTGGGCGTCGATGGGAAAGCGAAACACTTTGGAAGTAAGCGCGCCGTTGCGTGCGTTCGGCCATGCACCATCGTTATCCTGCACCTCGCCGTGATCCGTCCTGGCACCACTGTTCACGTAAAGCCATTTTTTATCGGGACTTATCTCGAGTGCGTTCCACCCATGATCAAAAGTGGTTTTATTGGTACCATATTCTACAGTGTTAAAAACAACGGTCATGGGCGGTTTGCCACTGCCTTTAAGGTCGTAGCGAACCATCCGCCCCTTGTTTCCCAGCCCATGATTTACACTCGTGTTGCCGGTGAGCCACAAGGTGTTTTTATACACCGCCGCACCCTGCAGGCGTGGGATGCCATGGTCTTCTACGGTCAGTATTTTTTCGGAAGTGGGGTGATCGGTGAAGAAGTCCCTGATGCGGAATACTTCGCCGTCGTAACACGAGTAATAAAAGATTTTCGTAACAGGATCATGGATCAGGCGAACCGCTTTTGCTGCCACGCTCATTACGTGGCTCACTTTGATGTCGGGCCGCAATGGCACCGGTGGTTTGAAATCGGGAGCCGGCGAAGTTTTTGTATTCGGCGTAACTTCTTTTGGCGCCGGCGTCGCCTGCTGCGCCATCAGGTTACCGCAGAGCAGTGTGGCAATTATTGTGAACTTTACGTGCATCGTTGAGAAGAGTTTGTCGTTTATAGTTTATGGTTTATAGTTGATTAAAGGTTAAGATCCTTTTTTAGCCCTTAGCTGTAGGAAGTGTTCTGGTTTATGATATCGTCCAATTATAAACTATAAACTACAAACCACAAACTAATCAATGGTGATGGAAGTGGGCTAAGTTAAGCGTTTGATGAATTCGCCCGATGAAAAT
The DNA here is from genome assembly GCA_038241595.1 of Chitinophagales bacterium. Taxonomy (GTDB): domain Bacteria; phylum Bacteroidota; class Bacteroidia; order Chitinophagales; family Chitinophagaceae; genus JADCRZ01. The sequence goes on from JBBSSY010000304.1 coordinate 4,041, forward strand.
TTTCTCCACCTGTTAAATTGACCCATGGCGACGGCTCATATATTATAACCAGTCAAAACGCGGCACAAACGGAGTTTGCAGAAGATGCACAAAGCGATCTGGCGACAGTCGTTAGCTGGCAAATTTACCTGTACATTCACAAGAAACTTTCTATATGCAAGACGTCATCAACAAAATGAAAGGCAAAAGCCCCGGCATCATTTTGAATGCACCTGCGGCCATCGAACTGGAATTCGTTCACCACGGCTTTAAAACAAGCTTCGGAGTAGAAGGCAAAAGCACCAATACGGTGGTATTTGTCAATGACAACCGGGAATATTTAGACTTCCTGAGCAACGGCATGGAACACGTTGAACCAGACAGCGTGTTGTGGTTCGCCTACCCCAAAGGGACGTCAAAAATAAAAACCGACATCAACCGAGACACCCTTCGGGTAACCGGAGAAGAATTTGGCATCACAACGGTGACCGCCATTTCTATAGACGAAACCTGGAGCGCATTGCGCTTCAGACCGCTGGACCGGGTGGGAAAATAAGCCGCATGAAATTATAAAGGCAGGGATTTAATGCCCTGCTTGTCCTGCTGCTTTTTTTGGACCTTGAATAAGGTAAGCGCAAAACCGATGTACAATGTAGTTACAACGATCGTCAGAATGATTAGATCTAAATTTTCCATGTCAGTTTTGCTTTTTTGAGTTTAAGTAAATCAGCAGTCCAATCATGGTGGGTGGCCACAGGCCGATAAAAATCGCGCGGTCATGATCATTTAAAACGATGTAGTAATATTCAGAAATGAATATTATCAAAATGATTGCTGTGATGATGGCTAATTCCATTTTAGAAAATTTGTTCATGGTATCATTTTTAATAGTGAGGATCGGTTGAAAGGAAAGACGATCAGATCGGGGG
>JBBSSY010000305.1:0-4946 GCA_038241595.1 Chitinophagales bacterium
ATATGAACAGCGTTATGGAAGTGGGTGATCACATCATCTACATGGACCAGGGCCTCAAGGAATGGGAAGGCAATAACAAAGAGATCATTTTCAACAAAAATGAAAAACTGAACGATTTTATATTCGCCTCCGAGTTCCTGAGAGATGCCAAAGACATGCGTATGCTCGAAGTTATCGGCAAGATCGATAACGACCGTGATATGAATGAGTTGATGAATAATCCCGATGCCAGTCCATTCATCAATGACAACAAACCGCAGCCCTAGGCTGCCCGGCACCTGCTTTTAACTTTCCTGACCAGCCGGGCAGCGGCATTTGCTATCGCTGATCCAACTATCTTCCAATATCCTTCAGCCCCGGAACGTGTGCACCTGCGTTCACCCATTGCTTACCAAAATTCCAGGCATGATTGATTATTTTCGAAGGATTCAGTTAAATCGTATGCATTTACCGCGATGGGCCTGTCACCTGTTGCCCATACCCCATGCCCTATACCTCATATCCTTCCTTTTTACATTTGTCAGCGCTTTATTGCTGCCGTGCTGGCTGCCGGCGAATGAGTTCTGGTTGCAACCACAAAAGTTTATCTACAAGCGTGGTGAAACCATCAACATCCGTTTCAGGTTGGGACAGCAGTTCCAGGGTCACAACTGGTTTGGTAATGCATCGCGCATTACCAGCCTGCGGTTTTATATGGCCAATATAAAGGACGACCTGTCTGCGAATATGTCTCTCTACCAGGGAGACTCGCTGCAGCTGGCCATGTTCGACGAAGGAACGGCGATGGTCACCTTCCAGTCGACCAATTCGTTTCTAAAAATGAAGGCCAACTATTTTAATGAATACCTGGCAAAGGATGCGCTCTCAGATGCCATCGCCTATCGAAAAGAAAACAACGACATGCAGAAGGCCGGTAAGGAGTTTTACCAGCGTAGCGCAAAAACGCTCTTCCAGGTTGGTCTCAAGATGAACAACTGTTACCGGTTGACTACCTCCCTCCCGCTAGACATCATTCCCCAAAGCAACCCTTATGCAATACGCAACAACCAGGCGATGGCTGTTCGGGTTCTGTTCAATAAAAAGCCATTCAAAAATCAGTGTGTCAGACTTTGGCACCGCGTCAACAACAAAACCGTGCTGAAAGATTTCCGCACCAACGCCAGCGGCATCTTTACATTCCGCTTGCAAAAGGCCGGTCGATTTATGATCAGTGCCGTAGCCATGACGCATCTTGAAAAAGGGAAGGCAGACTGGCAGAGCTACTGGGGCAGCCTGACCTGGGGCTATGGTCGCTGACAAACGGAAAGCGATCTCCCGTGCTGGTCATCTAAAACCTGTCAACTGCCTGCCCTGAACATGTAACATACTCATCCTTTTCCCCTATTTTTGCCACACTTAATCAATTCAACATGTCTGTTTTAGTAAATAAAGATTCAAAAGTATTGGTACAGGGTTTTACCGGCACGGAAGGAACATTCCACGCGACCCAGATGATTGACTACGGCACCAACGTGGTTGGCGGCGTAACTCCTGGGAAAGGTGGTACTACGCATTTAGACCGCCCCGTTTTTAACACCGTGTTTGATTGTGTAAAATCGACGGGGGCGAATGTATCCATCATATTTGTTCCGCCCGCTTTTGCGGCCGATGCCATTATGGAATCGGCAGACGCAGGCGTTGAATTGATCGTTTGTATTACTGAAGGCATCCCGGTGCAGGACATGGTGAATACAAAAAACTACCTGCAGGGTAAAAATGTTCGTTTGGTTGGCCCGAATTGCCCCGGTGTAATTACCGCGGATCAATGTAAAGTAGGTATCATGCCCGGGTTTGTATTTAAAGCCGGCCGCATTGGCATCGTGTCGAAATCAGGTACCCTGACCTACGAAGCGGCAGACCAGGTAGCGAAAGCAGGCTTGGGTATTTCAACGGCGATTGGTATTGGTGGCGACCCGATCATTGGTACACCAACAAAAGATGCGGTGGAATTACTGATGAACGATCCGGAAACAGACGGCATCGTGATGATCGGTGAAATAGGTGGCAGCATGGAAGCCGAAGCGGCACAGTGGATAAAAGCAAACGGTACTAAACCGGTTGTTGGTTTTATCGCTGGTCAAACAGCGCCTCCCGGCCGCCGGATGGGCCATGCCGGTGCCATCGTGGGCGGCGCAGACGATACCGCAGCTGCTAAAATGAAAATTATGGAAGAATGTGGCATTTACGTGGTGCAAAGTCCCGCTGATATTGGAAAGAAAATGGCAGAAGTAATCGGGAAATAGTACTGAGCCAGAACGCTCCCCCGTTTTATAATATTCGGGTGGCAACATAAACCGTTCGCTGTCCATGGTACATAATATACGAAAAAGCCAACGATAATTCGTTGGCTTTTTCGTGCCCCGCACGCTGCTTAAAGCCGGTCCCGATCCCTTCTGTCATTATTATTTCCATAATCACGGCGATTGTCATTCCCATACTCACGTCCACGATTAAACGCCTGTTCGGCAATCCGTACGTCACCGGTTCGGTTGATGACGACATTCATGCTGTAATTGGGACGCAGGTTGACCCTCGATGAAAACAACAACTGGTCATGATTAAACCAGCCCCTTTTACGCGGATTACTTTTACATTGTGATACCCGAACGACATATCACTCAACACGAGTGCATTGCGGATACCCTGGTATTTATGGCCATCTACATACACCACGATATTGGGATTATCCAGGTTCGTAATGGTCAACTGGCGCGGGCCGCGGCCGGCAAATATCGGGATGCTAAGGATCATCGCTGCGAGTAAAGTAGTAAAACGTTTCATGCTAAAATTTTAGTGGTGATGGTAAATGCTTCCTTGTAATTCTAGAATTAAGACGGGATGTAAAGTTTATTTACCGAATGGTTACTGCCGCCAAGAATTCGTTAAATGCATTTAATGATTTCACATAAAGAGGAAGGTCGCCTGATTATTATCCAACAATGACCCGATACATGCACTTCCGGAAATTTCACCAGCGCAAGCAAACATCACGGGCAAGACGCATAATTTTTGCCAGCCGTATGTAAAACCTTCCCTCGCTGCATCCTGTACATAGTTTAACTTTGACAACTATGATGAACAACAATTTTTGGCAGAAAAAGGCATTGTTGCTTCTTACCTGCTTATTAATTATTATTAGAATGAGCGCACAGGACACGTACAAAACAATGTGGAAAAAGACCGACGACCTGGTCAAAAAAAACGGGTTGCCACAGAGCGCGCTGGCACTGGTAGAAAAGATTTACCAGAAGGCAAAAAAGGAAAAAGACGATGCGCAGGTGATCAAAGCGCTTATTTACAAAGTGAGCCTGACAGACCAACTGAATGAAGATGTGGCATCAGCCAATATACTGCAAATAAAAAAAGAAATTCGTACTGCCGGGCCAGCCCCGGCAGCGATTCTTCATAGTTTACTGGCCGACAAGTATAGAAGCTACTATATTCGGAACAGGTATAAACTATACAATCGCACACAAACCGCAACCGCATCTCCCGGTAGTCTCGACACCTGGACAATCGCTGATTTTCAAAAAAAGATGGCATCGGAATACCAGCAATCACTCGTCCCTGAAAGATTGTTACAGCAAACAAGCCTGAAACCCTACGATGCCATTATTACCAATGGCAATACGCCCAATCTCCGTCCCACCCTTTTCGACCTCCTTGCCAACCGCGCACTGGATCATTTTAGAAACGAAGAACGCGACGTGTCTAAAGCCGCGTATGCTTTTGAAATCGACGACCCGGCGTATTTCGCACCTGCCACATCTTTTGCAGCCCGGCACATCACCTCGAGCGATACATTGTCGTTGCATCACAAGGCGATGCTGATCTACCAGAAACTGCTTATCCTGCACGCAAAAGATAGCAAGCCGGACGCCTTGATTGACGCAGATATCAGCCGCCTTCAACTGGTAAGACAGTTTGGGGTAATGGAAAACAAAGACAGCCTGTACGAGAAGGCCCTGCAAAACCTGGTCACCCGCTACGGGATGATACCGGCGGCCACCCAGGCATCGTACCTGCTTGCCCAGCTACATGCCGAAAAGGCCGGTCAGTATAAACCACTAACGGACAGCAGTAACCGTTATGAGTATAACGAAGCGGTTCGAATTTGTGAACAGGTAGTCAGCCAGGCGGCAGCAAGCGAAGGAAAGTCCAACTGTGCGGTGTTGCTTAATGACATCCGCCGCAAAACCATGAACCTGCAAACCGAAACGGTGAACATTCCCGGCAAACCGTTTCGCACACTGGTACAATACCGCAATTTTACGACATTGTTCCTGCGGGTGCTGCTGCTGCCCGAGGGGATAAAAGAGGCGACTAATAACGAAGAGGCATACTGGAAGGCCATGCTGGCCCTGAAGCCGGTACGTTCATGGAGCCAGCCACTGCCGCCTACAAATGATCATCAAACACACCACGCTGAAATCAGTGTCGACGCGCTGCCTGTCGGGGCGTATGTATTACTGGCAGGTATAAGCGAGGATTTCACTGCAGAAAAAAACGTGCTTGCTGCGCAGTCTTTTTATGTATCAAATATCAGTTACCTGAAAAATGGCACTGATTATTTTGTACTGCATCGTGAAACCGGCCATCCACTCAAAAATGCCGCGGTACAGGTCTGGAAAACCGGCTACGACAATTCGCAGCGGAGGAATACCCTCACGCGGAGTGAAAAGATACAAACCGACAGCAACGGTTTTTTCAGGCTGGCAAAAACGCTTAACCAACACGCATTCCGTTTTGAAATCAACTATAAAAACGATCGGCTCTTCCTCGATGACAATCAATACAGCGTGTACGATTATCGCGCAGCGGCCGACAAGGAAGCGATGACCGCCGAGGCGTATGAACGGTTACAGTCACGTGCCTTTTATTTCACCGACCGGGCGATATACCGGCCC
>JBBSSY010000306.1:0-4938 GCA_038241595.1 Chitinophagales bacterium
GCGTAGATATCTTTTGAGTACCGCTCTTTAATGCGCGCCCGCGTCTCGATGATGTTCCGGATGGTCAGCTGTAACAGCTTCATGGGGAACGGTTTCGGGAAATAGATGTCAGCGCCGTACTCCGCACTTCGCAGTTGCGTTTCAACGGAAGAAATGGCAGTGATGAGGATGAACGGAATATGATTGATCGCCAAGTCTTTTTTTACATCCGTGCAAAACTCGATGCCATTCCGCACGGGCATAACGAGGTCGCTGATGATCAGCTCGGGCAGGAACGCTTTCGTTTTCGCCAGCGCCTCCTCCCCATTCACTGCGAGCAGGATATCGTATTCATCCGCGAGACTGTCGTAAATAAACGATCGCATGTCGTTGTTGTCTTCGGCAACCAGTATCGTTGACTTTTTCGGATGATGATTTTTCTTTTCCGCATGGTCATCTTTTTCCTCCAGCGCAAAGTTGAAGTCTTTGATATAGGCCGCGATGCTGTTCGGTGCGCGCTGGTATTCGTCCTGCACGGCCAGCTCATCGCTGGTATAGATCTCTTTTCCGCAGGGCAGGCCGATCAAAAACTGCGTGCCCTTATTCCGTTCGCTGTACACCCGGATCTCGCAATGGTGCTGCAGTGCAAGCGTACGTACGATGGCCAGGCCAACGCCCGAGCCCAGGTGTTTGTCCTGGTCGGATTCCTGTATGCGGTAATAGCGGTCAAAAATATTCGGAATGGATGCGGCGGAGATGCCAATGCCTGAATCCGCAATGTTGATCCAGGCGTAGTCCGAGGCAAGTTTGGCTGGCTTAATTATATATTCTGCGGTGAACTCCGGTTTAAACTGGCCCAGGTCCAGGAGTAACTCTACCTGCACATTACCACCGTTTTCTGTATACTTAAACGCGTTGGACAGCAGGTTGATGAGGATTTTTTCAAGAACACACTGATCAAACCAAATATTATCGATCGGTTTGCCGGCTTTAATCGTGTACCAGATATTTTTGCGAATGGCGATTTCTTCAAACTCATAAGACAGTGTTTTTACAAAATCGTTGAGATCGCCGTTACAGGCGTTGAGTTTGACGTTCTGCGATTCTACCTGCCTGAAATCCATCAGTTCATTGATCAGGGCAAGCAACCGGTTGGTGTTTTTGCTGATCAGCTGCAGGAAATTTCTTTGCTGCACCGCCGGCAAACTTTCCTGCAGCAGTTTTTCCGCAGGTCCCAGGATCAGCGTGAGGGGTGTTCTGAACTCATGCGAGATATTGGTAAAGAACTGCATGCGCAACTGGTGCAGTTCCTCGTTTTTCTTTTCTTCCAGTACATGTAGCTCCAGTTCCTGCTTCAGGGTGTACATCCGTACCTTGTAGTGATGAACGCCGAGTATTCCCAGCACCAGCAATGCGAAGTAGCTGATATACGCGGTGGTCGTTTTCCACCAGGGAGGTAAGATCTGTATTTCGAGCGCGGTGCCTGTGCCGGTCCATTCATCGCTGTTTGCAGCGGCTTCCACCATGAACCGGTAGGTGCCGTAATCCAGGTTGCTGAAGTAGGCGGTACGCAACGAGGCGTTCACATACACCCAGTCTTTATTATAACCCGACAATTTATACCGGTACCGGCACCTGTCGGGGTTTGGAAAATAAAATGCGGCGAACCGGATCGCGAAATTATTCTCCAGGTGATTCAGGCTGATTGAACGGGTAAAGGTGATGGCGTTTTTTAAAATAGGCTTTTTAGTAATCGGCTGGTTAGCCTGTACATGCCTGTTATTGATGGAGAGGTCTGTAAGTACAACCGGCAGCCTGGTACCGGATTCTTTGATGCTGTCGGGATTAAAATAGATTACCCCGTTAATACCGCCGAAGTATAAACGCTGTTTTCCTTTGTGTGCCGTTCCGTTTTTAAAACTGCTTAGCTGGAAGCCATCGTCTGCGCCGAAGGCATCGAACTTTTCAGTGACCGGGTCAAAGGTCATCAGGTTTTTTCCACCAAGCCACAGCTTGCCATTGTTGTCCATCAACATCCCTTCAATGTCATAAATGGGAGAACCGTTAAACTGCGTGTATTGTTTTACGTGATACGTTCCATCTTTATGTAATACGATCTTATTGATGCCACCACTACCCAGCGTACCGGCCCAGATGGTATGATCGTTCTCACGCAACACGGGCCAAACATAGGAAGAGCTCAGGTCGGAACCTTTCTTTTCATTTCCGGTAAAATGATGGATCTGCTGAATAAATCCCGTGGTGTCCAGCAACACCTGGTCAAGGCCTTTGTCGGTAGCGATCAGCACTTCAGGTGTTTTGCCATCGGTGTACACGAAAGTGACCCGGTTCGAAGAAATGGCATAGGCCTGCCTGCCAGACTCGACAATATCTTCGATTTGATAATCGCCGATTCCGTTGTACCTGATCCGGTGGACGCCGTTGTTCCAGGTGCCTACCCAGACCTGCCCGTACACGTCAATATTCAGCGAACTAACCTGGTTGGTAACCCGCGTATTTCCGTCCCCGCGGGAGAGATTGATGTTTTCGATGCGGCCACCGGGGTGAAGTATATCCAGTCCGGTACTGGTGCCGATCCATAACCGGCCAAGGATGTCCTTTCCCAACGCCAGGATGCTGTTGCTGCCGAGACCGGTCTTCCTGGCCGGGTCGTGCAGGAAGTTGGTGTAAACGCCGGTTTTAAAATTGTAATAATTCAACCCATCCGATTGCGTGCCGATCCATAAGTTGCCTGTCTCATCTTCCAGTATGGAGCGCACATAGTTGCCAGACAGCGAGTTGGATTTCAGCGGGTCTTTCCGCAACGACATAAATCGTTTTTGGTTAAGGTCGATCATATTCACGCCGCCCCATGATGTGGAAATCCACAAACAAGCCGACTGATCGATGTATAAGTCGTTGACTTGGTTAGAGGTAATGCTGGATTTATTGTTCCATTCGGATGCCTGGAATTCTTTAAAGGTATAGACTCCGTCACAGCCGGGAGCAACCAGGATTAAACCATTGTTCGTGCCCACCCAAAAATGATCGTTGGGTTGTTCCCTGACGCAGTTAACTGTAGTGATTCCTTTGCCCGAGACAAAATTTTGCAGGCTGGCATGCTCGAGACTGATCCATTTTTGGCTGATGGATTGCGGTGTACCGGGGCGGATGTTGTCAAGTTGTAGTACCAGGAATCCTTTTGTCATACCGATGAGCAGGTTGTTGTTGATTCCACGCTGCATGCTTTTTATATCCGTCATTTGTGACGGTGTAAGAATGTCATGGTGTTTTGCCACAAGCTTTCCGTAAGCGTCGTATACATAAAATCCAAGGTCTGTCGCCAGCCATACATTGCCGGTGGCATCTTCTGTCATAGCGAGGCACACCGGCTTTTCCTGTTCAATGACTGGCAGGTGATGCACGATTAAATCACCCGCAGGATTTACTTCGCTGGCAGATATTGTTCCGCCGCTGCCCGCATAAAACAACAATTTATTCCTCGTCAGCAGCAGTTTGGATATCGGCCTTTCAATGGATCGTTGTGTTTCGTGATTTGCGACACGAATGGAATCATACGTCTCGGTTTTAAGATTGAAACAATCCAAACCCGCCTCGGTGCCGATCCATAATTTGGCGTCTGCCGTGTCTTCTATGATTTTGCTGATGCGATTGACGTATGCGTTGGCTTTTGAGTTGTTACGGTTGTAAAAACTTTTGATTTCATAGCCATCAAATTTATCGAGACCATACAATGTGCCGACCCAAATGAAGCCAGTTTTATCCTGTGTAACCGTTGACGCATCGGTGTGCGACAATCCCTCTTTGATGGTGATGTGTTTAAACAGGTAATTGAAATCCTGCGCAGCGGCCGTATTCATGGAACAGATGAAAATAAATGCCGCTACCATGCAGGTGACAGACCAGGTTGGGAATTTCATGGAAGCAATGATTAGCCCGATCAAGGTAAGCTATTTTATCACTTTGCCTTTAAAATCTGGAAGCGTGGTGGTGGTGTATACCGTCAACAGTTATGAAAATAAACTGCCTGTGGAACCTCACCAAAAAACGGCGAAGCACAACGCTTCGCCGTAAAGAATAACCTGTTTAAACAACGGTAAAAATTATTTCATCATCGAGTAATCGGTCGGTTTCATAAACACTGACTCGACATTTGTCGTCAGCGAGCCGCCGCCCCTTGTTTCGGATGCCGTTTTCGCTGCGACCCAAATGGGGTCTGCACGGAAAGCGGCCCAGGATGCATCGGCGGTTGCCTGGTCCTTATGGGCGATCAGGTAAACCAGTTTGTTGCTCTTGCTGCCGTCGGCGCTGTCCATCGGCTGGAAGTAAGCGATGTTTTCAATGCCGTTTTGCTCGAAGCGCTTCATGGTGTACTGGCGGAAACGGTCGTGAAGATTTTGCAGGTTACCAGTTGACGCGGTGTAGGTGCGCAATTCGAACAGGCGTGGTTGCGCGTTGGTCTTAATGTTCAGCGCCGGGGAATAGTCCGTCATCTGGAGGAACTTAGTTTCTACTTTCGTCACAATCTTTCCGTTCGCCTCAGACGCTTTTGCAACCGCCTGCCATTCCGGGTCGGCGCTGAATGCTTTCCAGGACGAGTCGCGTGCGGCCCGGCTCGGGTAACGCAGGAAATAGATCAGGCGGTTTTCAGGGTTATTGACCGGTATAAAGTAGCCGACATTGGTCATGCCATGTTTGGCGAAGATGCGCATGGTATTGTCGCGGAAGCGCGTATTCAGGTCTTCGAGTTTGCCCGGTGCCGCGTAATAAATACGCATTTCATACACTGGAGATGCTTGTACTTTTGTCTCGGGTGCCGTGGCGCTGGTAACCGGTGAAGTGGAGGCGCTTTTTTTTTCAGACGAACAAGCGGCAGGCGCCGCGATGGCCAAGAATAAAAAAGACAATAAACAGATCAAAATGCATTTTGTTGAAGCA
>JBBSSY010000307.1:0-4936 GCA_038241595.1 Chitinophagales bacterium
CGATCGTGCAATCGACAACTACATCCCGCGGAAAAAGTACAATCACGACAATATATGACCGCCGTTAAAAAATCAACTATGAAACGTATAATTCTGACTGTGTTTTCCATGTTGCTAATCCTCATTGTTCAGGCGCAAAAAGGGCCGTGGATCACTCTTTTCGATGGTAAATCTACCGATCATTTCAGGGGCTACAACATGCACACATTTCCTGCAGATGCCTGGAAAATCGAGGACGGCGCACTGGCCACGCAAACCGGTGTTCCCAACATCGACCTCGTGACAAAGGAGGCGTATAAAAATTTTGAGCTTGAGTTCGACTGGAAGGTTTCAAAAGCCGGTAACAGCGGGATATTCTTCCACATGAAAGAATCGCTCGCGCACGAATCTGGCAATGGGAATAGTCCCAACTGGCTCGATAATTTCGAGTTCCAGTTGCTTGACGACATAGATTTCAATGACAAGGCGCCGATCCGTTCTGCCGGTTCGCTCTACGACCTTATAGTGCCAGTCAATAAGCAGCTAAAACCGGTTGGAGATTATAATCATGCACAACTGGTCGTGAACGGCAGTCATGTGGAGCACTGGTTGAATGGCACCAAGGTGGTCGACTACGAGATGGGATCGCCGGCTATGGTAAAATTGCTGAAAGAAAGCAAATTCAGCAACAATCCCCTCTATGGGCAGTCGCCGGATGGGTTAATTATGTTGCAGCATCACGGGCAGAAGGTGTGGTTTAAGAATGTGCGGGTAAGGAGGCTGTAAAGGAACGGTTCGAATGATGTCTTTTAATTTAAAGCATTTTGATAATCATTTTGTAAATTCAGTTATGATAAACAAATCCTTAATCACCAAAAGGAAGGGCATGTTATTGTACCTGATTTCTATCGTCTTTATTGTCGTCGGAACCCTGATAAAGATCATGTATCGTGCTTCATTCGCTGATATCTTTCTCGGCATTGGCATGGTTACATTTTTTATAGCGGTCGGTATGATGTTATACCGGTTTGGTAAGGCAAAAGCGAGCCATTAAGTGCTAATCAAAATTTTTCATGCTTGCTCGATTAACTGCCTTCAGGGACATTGATTCAGAAGTCGTTTTACTGCCAGATGTAGGACCGCCGGATCGCAGACTGGCAACTTATCTTGATAAGCTAGTGCGTCGTCTTTGTGTCGAAGGTCCTTTCATGCTTGTTTGCAGGGATACTCACAGTGTATCTTTTTCCATCCGGCGCCACGGTCATTTTTACGTAATTCGCAACACAGTCTGCTTTCATATTCGCGATATATTCGTCACTTGTATTAAAGCTGGAATCGGCGCGCACGTTCTTGTGCAACTGGTACCGAGCCTGAATGCCCGGTGTATTGCTTAACGTGGTGATGGTCTCCGGGCCACCGCCTTTTTTGGGGCCGTTGCCCATGATGCTGACGGTAGGTGCCAGCGCTTTAATCAGCAGGGGGTTGTTGCTGAGGTCGAGGCCGTGGTGGTTTACCTGGAACACGTCAACCGTGCCTACGATATTTTGCGGGCACACTAGTGTTTTCTCAACGTTCCAGGTGAGGTCGCCGCCATCAAAAAAGCGGAAAGGACCATAGTCCATCACCAGCACGGTGCTGTTTGCATTGTCGGATTTATCGAAACCTTTCTCGCGGATCGTATCGCAGCCTGCAGTGCTTGCAGATGACTGTACGATGGGTTGAAACTGCCTGTTTGCGCCAACAAATGAAAACGACAGTTTTTGAAAACCGCGTGGCATTTTCCGGAGGTTAATCCCGCCTCCAGCCTTGAACAAGGTTCGATGCGCCACTTTCATCTCACGGTAAGGCGTAATTGCTTTTGCAAAGTTCGCATCGTTTAGCAGGCTGTCGGCAATACCCCGATCGATCACCTCTATGATGGGCATTTTCGCTGCAAGCATTGCGGCGCCGCCAAAATGATCGTTGTGCCAGTGGGTGATGAGGAGGTGATCGATCTGTTTGAGGCCGGCGACGTTGTGGGCAACATCGAAAATGCGTTCAGAGTCACGTCCGCCGGGATTGCCGGTATCGATGAGAATTGATTCGCCGGCGGGTGTAACGATGAGGGTAGCGCCACCGCCTTCCGTGTCGATCCAGTAAACCGTAAGGTTGTTGGGTAATGGTGCTTTAACCGGTGATCCGGCAATTAATAAAAATGCGGTGATGATAAGTCCGCCAAGAAAATTCGTTGTTCTTTTCATATAGGTAGCATGAGGGTGATCGATATAAACAAGAGCAGAAATTAGGCAGAATTTTTCACACCGCAGCAGGAATGTGCGCAGAATTTACCGAACCGGAGCAGAATTTTTCGAATTAAAAGAATTGGCTGGATTAATCGACGTCTGTAGATTACCTTCAGCCGCAAGTTCAAGAAACAAGCATTCAGTCCCTTGAAGATCTCCATGGGCGGTTCGTTACCCTATAATCATCTCGACAATTGCCTACACCGGATTTTTACACCCTGTATGTTGACTATCAGTGTACAAATTTTAATAACTCATCCACTTCTTCTAATTCGGTAAATGCTGCTCATGAAAACCGCGATACCCGATAAAAGCATCCGCATCCTTTTCCTGTTCTTCCTGGTGATTGCCGGGTTGTATTTTGCCAAACCGTTCCTGGTGCCGCTTTCGATTGCCGGGCTGCTGGCGATGCTGTTCCTGCCGCTGGCGAAAAAAATGGAAAAGAAGGGACTGTCAAAAGGACTCTCGATCTTCGGGTGCGTGCTCATGCTTGCCATCGTGGTAGCGGGCATTTTTGTGCTGCTCGGAAACCAGGTGGCCGGCCTGACGGAAGACCTGCCGAAAATCAAGGAAGAGGTCAGCAGCTCGATCGATAAATTGCAGGGATTTCTCAGCAAACAGGCTGGCATCTCCAGTGAACAACAAAAGGCGATGCTGGAAAAAAGCCAGGGCGGCGGCGGAGAGTCGGGCAAAATGGTTGCAGCCATAATGGGTTCCATTAGCGGGCTGCTCGTCGATATGATACTGGTCTTCGTATACATCTTCCTCTTGTTATACCTGCGGGGGCAGATCAAAAACTTCGTGTTGAAGATTGTGGCGCCGGAGTCAAGGGGAAACGCAGCAATCATATTGTCAAAATCGACCGAGGTCGTGAGCAAATACCTGCGCGGGCTCGGCTTGATGATCATGATGTTGTGGGTGATGTACGGTATTGGTTTCTCGATCGTCGGTGTAGATAATGCCATCTTTTTTGCCATCCTCTGCGGACTGCTGGAGATCATACCGTTCGTGGGAAATGTCACCGGTACCGGTCTTACGATCATCATGGCTGTGACGCAGGGCGGCGGCAGTACCATGGTAATCGGTATTCTGGTCACCTATGCCATTGTACAATTTATACAGACGTACATCCTCGAGCCGCTGGTCGTGGGCGCCGAAGTAAACATCAACCCGCTGTTCACCATCCTGGTGATTGTTGCGGGTGAACAGGTCTGGGGTGTGCCCGGCATGGTGCTGGCGATACCAGCGCTTGGAATTTTCAAGATCATTTGTGATCACGTAGAGCAACTCAAACCCTACGGCTACCTCATCGGCCAGGAGAAGAAGGATGACGAAGAAAATATGATGAGTAAGATCAAGGGCTGGTTCAAAAAGTGATCGCTACGCTTCCTCCAGGTAACGGAGCGCCACATACGCCATAAAACCGGCACCCATTTCAAGGGCGCTTTCGTCTACGTCAAACGTAGGGGTATGAAGTAGCGAAGTGATGTTGCGTTCCACGTTACCCGTTCCCAGCCGGTAAAAACAAGCGTCTTTTACCTGCGAGTAATACGCGAAATCTTCAGCTGCCATCCAAATGTCAAGCGGCTGCACGTTTTCTTTCCCGAAATATTCTTCTGCATAAGATTGAACAAGCGCCGTGATCCGCGGTTCGTTGACCAGGCAGGGGTAACCATGTACGATATTTACTTCGCAGCTAGCGCCCATTGCGGCCGCCAGTGCCGTGGCCATGTTTTCTATTCTGCCAAGTGCCTCTGCGCGCCAGGTTTCATCCATCGCCCGGAACGTGCCTTCCAGGTATACTTCGTTGGGAATCACATTAACCGAACCATTGGCGATGAATTTACCGAACGACAATACGGTCGGGTTCTTCGGGTCGGCCATGCGGCTCACGACCTGTTGCAAAGACACGATGATATTGGAGGCGATCAGCACCGGGTCGATGAGTTCATGCGGTACCGCGCCATGGCCCCCCTTGCCTTTGATGGTCATGTAAATCTCATCCTGCGAGGCCATGTACTTGCCGGGCATGATGCCGATTTTGCCGGCCGGCAGTTGCGGCATTACATGTTGCCCGATGACCACTTCGGGCACAGGGTTTTCGAGTATTCCTGCGTTGATCATGCTTACTGCGCCACCGGGCAATTTTTCTTCGGCCGGTTGAAAGATCAGCTTAACGGTACCGGCAAACTGGTCCCTGAGTTGCGTGAGTATCATGGCAACCCCCAGCAGCGAGGAAGTATGTGCATCATGCCCGCAGGCATGCATCACGCCGGTGTTTACAGAAGCAAATGATAAATGCGCGTTTGTTTCGGTGATGGGCAAAGCGTCTATATCTGCCCGTAAGGCAACCACGCGGCTGGATGGCAGCGTGCCGGTAACCAGTCCGACAACGCCCGTACTGGCCACCTGCTCACACGGGATATTTAATTTTTGCAGGATTGCCCCGATATAGGCTGACGTTTCATATTCCTGGAACGATAGCTCCGGGTGCTGGTGCAGGTGCCGGCGAATGCCCACAAGGTCTTCTTTGATGCCGGCAGCAATGGTCCGGATGGATGCTAATGTGATCATTTGTTAAAAGTATAACCCCGTTTTTGACGGGATACTTGTAATTTACGCAGTAAACCATCAATCGCCTTTAATACTTAAATCATACACATGAGAATGAAACA
>JBBSSY010000308.1:0-4932 GCA_038241595.1 Chitinophagales bacterium
AGCGATTTCCGCATTCCCGCACCCCGCATGGGGCGGCCGTGGCCTGCAGCCACTACTTCGGGTTCCAGATCGGCGAGGTGGCTCACAGAAGATGCTGCCGATAACCAGTCGGGTGTAAAATATTTGGGCGGGCCAGACAACATTTTCAGCTGAAACAATACCGCAAGGGCAGATTCCTGGCGAGTGGTGACGAACGCGTCTCCGGCCAACAACACCTTATCGCTTTCGCGGAAGAGACTGATATGCCCGGGTGCATGACCTGGCGTATGAATGTATGTCCATTCCGGCAAGCCCGGGATCCGGCCACCCTGCGGCAAAGAAATCACTTTCTCTCCTATATCTATAGGGCCTCTCGGGTAAAGGAAGGAAATGTCTGACATCAGCCCCCCGCCGACTGTAGGGTCGGGAGGCGGGTAAGCCGACACGCCTGTGAGATAGGGAATTTCCAAATGATGGGCATATACCGGGACGTCCCAAAGTTCTATGAGTTTGCGCAAAGAACCCGTGTGATCAAAATGACCATGAGTAAGGATAATGGCGGCAGGTTTACTATCGGCACCGAATAACAGTGCCGCCATCTGCCTGATCTTGGGAGCCGACCAGGCCACGCCGGTATCTACCAAAAACCAATTGTTATCTACCGGGTTACTTATCGCAAACACGTTCACGAAAATGTCCTTCATGCCCCACACCCCCGGTGCTACGACAAAAAGGTCCAGTTTTGCTTCTCTAATGCTGGTTTTCATAATTTATCTGATTGAAATATGAATATAAGCTGATCTTAAAAGCATGCCAAATCTACCCTTCTGCTAATGCATGAATGGTTGAACCAATACTTCAAAGGTAATCATCCGCTGCAAATCTTACAAAGCACTCGTATTGAACGTCAATACGCCCAATTTAAACAGCGCAAGAAAAATACAATTGGCATGCACCGACTGCTGGATTTCCTGGCGCATGACCATTCCCGGTAGCTGCCCGATTTCTACTTCAACCACTTCGAGTTCTTCCGTCTGATCAAGTTGCTGTGCGCCTATTTTTTTACCACCCGTAGCGAAGAACATCTCGGTAAAATTGTTAAGCACCCCGGGGTTTGCAGCAAATTTCCCCAGGTATTCCACAGCGGAAAATGCATACCCGGTTTCCTCCATCAATTCGCGTTTCATGGCATCTGCAAAATGTTCCCCCGGGTCAACAAATCCACCGGGGGTTTCAAGGCATATCGCGCCGATCGGGTGCCTGTACTGGCGGATCAGCAACACCTTGTTGTCTTCAGTCAGCGCGAATGCCGTGGCCGCCGTTGGCAGCTCCACGACAAAATAAGGATCTACGATCACGCCGTCCTGGCGTTGGCAACGGTCACGCCTGGCCGTAAAGTAAATATGATTGCTTAGGTACGTAGAAGAAAGGGTCCGCCAGAATAAATGATCCATGCTAAATAGTTAATAAGGTAGTGAAGATATTGCTTACCAGCCCATTCGGGCGCGTAGCGACGTGATGTGTGCCTGGTGATGCTTACCATGCCAGGCATAGAGGGCGAGCGTATTCCAGAGCGTTACGGATTTATCCTGCGCCGGATGATAATAGGTTCTCTCCCACTGCGTTTCGGTCAGGCTGGTCATGAGTTCCATCCACCGTACATGCAGCGCATGTAACAGGGTGAACGATATATTCACGGGAGTATGTTGCGTGTCGCTTAAGAGCGCCCAGGCCTTTTCATCATACGGCCTGATGGTGGGATGATCTTCGGTGAGCGCGAGCTTAAAACGCATGTACGCATTCATGTGGCTGTCTGCTACATGATGAACCACCTGCTGGATCGTCCAGCCATCCGGGCGGTAGGGTGTATGCAATTGCAACTGGTCGAGATTCGCCACCGAATGCTCCAGCAGTGAAGGCAGTTGACTGATGTCGCGCAGGTGTAATATTTTTACGCGTTCAGCATATTTTTTCTCTTGCGCAAGCGGCTGTTCAGCAAATCTTCCAATTGGGTACTTAAGGTCTGTTGTCATGGTCGTTTATTTTGTTGACGGGAACAAACAAGATCACTTCCTGCGCTATCTCCCGGTACCCCGGCATCGACGTCCGGCTTAGTGTCATTTACTCGTCCCTGAATTCCTTCCCGGTTAAATGAATAAATACGTCTTCCAGGTTTGCCTGCTTCACCTGTTTCTTTCGTTCGAAGCCGGTATCTACCAGGTTGTCGATGAGTGCCAGGGGCGAATCAATGGTAATGATTTTGCCTGAATCAATGATCGCGACACGATCGCACAGCACTTCTGCTTCGTCCATGTAATGCGTGGTAATGATAACGGTCGTTCCTTTTGAACGGATGTCGGAGATGAGGTCCCATAAATTGCGGCGCGCCTGCGGATCGAGGCCGGTGGTGGGTTCATCCAGGAAAATAATGGTCGGTTGATTGATCAGCGTGGTGGCAATCGAGAAGCGTTGTTTTTGACCGCCGCTGAGTTCCTTGTATTTTGCTTTTGCCTTGTCCTGTAAATTTACGAGCTGCAGTAGTTCCATCGGGTTGATGTTGCGGTTGTACAAACCGGCAAAGAGTTCGATCAATTCGATCAGTTTTAATCCTGGGTAATAACCGGAGGCTTGCAGCTGTACACCGATGATTTTTTTTATCTGGTCGGGTGCTTTGTCGAGGTCGATGCCATTTACGAACACTTTACCCGATGTTTTTTCGCGAAGTGTTTCGATGATTTCAAGTGTGGTTGATTTACCCGCGCCATTCGGGCCAAGCAGCCCAAAAATCTCCCCTTCGTACACGTCGAAACTGATGCCTTTAACGGCTTCAAAATCGCCATATTTTTTCACCAGGTTTTTCACTGAGATAATTGTGTTCATAGTCCTCTTTGTAAACACAATATTAAGTAAAAGATCACAGGCCCAGGCAGAAATAGCCGAGGCGACTGGCTTATCGGGCGCCGAAAATTTGTGTAAAGAAAAGTGTACCGTCCCTGGCTTCGAAAATGCCAATGCCGGTCATGGAATAATTGCCTTCAATATTTTTCCGGTGGCCCGGGCGTTTCAGCCAGTTTGCAACGACTTCATTAGCGGACAACTGTCCATAGGCTACATTTTCTGCAGACATACGCAGTGGAGCTACCTGCTGGCCAAGTCTTTTGACGCGGCCCTCGAAGCCATCGTGTCCAAAGCTGGTTTTTTGATCCGCCATTTCTTTGCTGTGCCTAAGGGCTTCAGTGGAAAAATTGTCGTCGTTTTGTAATATCGCCAGTCCCTTACCCTCGCGGTATTTGTTGATCATGTTCAGCACTTCACGCTCCATTTTTTCATTGGCAGCCTGGCGTTGGATGGTATAGGTTGCGGCGCTTGTTTGGGCAACGCAGGGAATAACCGTAACGGCGAAAAAAACAATTGCAAGGAAAAATGTCCTGAATCGGGGTCTGGAGTAGATCATGAAATACATCTTACCAGAAAAGCTCAAGGACTATACCAAAGGGATGTAAGAAAACGCTAAAGTTCAGTTGGCAGTTTTCAGTTGACAGTTGGCAATTTTCAGTTGACAGTTTCCATTGGCAGTTGCTGGCGCCATGCCTTGCTTCTGATAACTGATTACTGATTACTGATTACTATTTGCCCATACCCATACCCCAAACCCCATACCTCACACCCCCATCCCTCTAATTCGACGACAACTCCCCGCTTAAATGATCTTCAAGTTCTTTCATCATGTCGATGCTGCCAATGAAAAACGGTGAACGTTCATGAAGTTGCGTGGGTTGCAGGTCAAGGATGCGCTGCACCCCATTGGTGGCTTTTCCACCTGCCTTTTCAATAATAAATGCCAGTGGATTACACTCATATAAAAGGCGGAGTTTGCCATTCGGTTTGCTGGTGGTGCCGGGATACATGAAAATGCCACCTTTGATCAGGTTGCGGTGGACATCGGAAACCATACTGCCGATATACCGCTGCGTATAAGGACCGCCCGTATGTTTATTCTTGCGCTGGCAGGCGTGGATATATGACCGCACATTCTCCTGGTACTGGTGAAAATTACCATGATTAACAGAATAGATCCGGCCGTTTGTCGGGCACTGTATCAGTGGGTGACTTAAACAAAACTCGCCGACAGAGGTATCAAGCGTAAAGCCGTTTACACCGAGGCGGGTGGCATACACCATCATTGTGCTTGACCCATAAACAATATACCCAGCAGCCACCTGCTTGTTGCCTGGTTGCAGGAAATCTTCCTTTGTGCAGGGCTTTCCCAGTTCAGATACCCTTTTGTACACACTGAAAATGGTTCCGATCGACACGTTGACATCAATATTGCCACTGCCATCCAGCGGATCCATCAGCAACACATACTTACTTTTATTACTCATTTCATCGTCGAATACAACGATGTCTTCATTTTCTTCACTGCCTACACCGGCACAACTGATACCATGATGCAATACCCCGATAAACTGGTTGTTGGCAAACTCGTCGAGTTTCTGTACGCTTTCTCCCTGTACATTTTCCTTACCGATCTCGCCGAGAATATCTACCAGTCCGGCTTTACTTACCTCTACGTTTACCCGTTTCGCTGCGAGCCCGATATCTCGGAGCAATCCGCTCAACTGGCCCGTCGCGCCGGGAACCTCGCGCATCTGTTGTATGGTAAATTCATCCAGGGTGTAAACTTTACTAGGGATCATGGTGGTTGTTTGTTGGTGAGCCATCAGCTATCAGCTATCAGCTATCAGCTATCAGCTGTGAGATGTAGCCTTCGGCTGAAACAAATGTATTGTAAGTTTAAGTAAGTTGAATATTTGCGGATTTATTTTCAAATCGTTTTTTTAAGCAAGCATTACCTTTAGTGCGCAAAATTTCGGGCTGATAGCTGATAGCTGATAGCTGATAGCTCATAGCTCATAGCTCATAGCTGATAGCTGATAGCTGATAGCTGAT
>JBBSSY010000309.1:0-4927 GCA_038241595.1 Chitinophagales bacterium
AACATAAAAAACTTGCGGACTTCCTCGATGCAAAGGTGGCCGAGTATAACCAGCCGGCCTTTATCAAGGACGACCCGATATGCATTCCGCACCTGTTTTCCAAAAAGCAGGACATCGAGATTGCGGGATTTTTTGCAGCGATCTTCGCCTGGGGAAATCGAACCACTATCATCAATAAGGCGAAAGAACTCATGGAATGGATGGACAATGCCCCCTATGATTTTGTGTTGCATCACCAGTCCAGTGACTTGAAAAAACTGCTCGGCTTTAAACACCGGACATTTAACGCTACCGACCTGCTGTATTTTGTTGAATTTTTTCGCATGCATTATTTGGCGTACCCGTCGCTGGAAAATGCGTTTACCCGTTCTATGAACCGTACAGATGATACGATCCAGCAAGGGCTGGAAGGGTTTTATCACTATTTTTTCTCATTGGAGGATGCGCCGCCGCGCTCCAGGAAACACATTGCCTCCCCTGAAAAGCATTCCACCTGCAAGCGATTGAGTATGTACCTCCGCTGGATGGTTAGAAAAGACAGCCATCGGGTAGATTTTGGAATTTGGAATACGATAAAACCGGCACAACTGATCTGCCCGGTCGACCTGCATGTGGCACGCGTGGCCAGGCGCTTCAACCTGCTAACACGCCCGCAAGTAGACTGGCTCGCTGCGGTGCAACTGACCGCCAACCTCAAAAAATTTGATCATAAAGACCCGGTAAAATATGATTTCGCACTTTTTGCACTGGGCGTTCTGGAAAAATTTTAATGCAGTCCTATGATTCCAGACCAAGACTTTTCTGAATTGCAACTGCTCATCAATACCGAATTGCCCCTTTCAATGGGTGAGGCAGTCACTCAAACCAACTGGTTGACACGTCTCGGTGAACGCATTAATGAGATGATCATCCATGACTTCAATGGCCTTGTTACGATCCTGTACCGTTTCGACGTAGATGAAAAACGCATCAGGAATAATTTACGCGTAGGTGACCATGACAGCGGCCGATTAATTGCGCAGATGATTGTTGACCGTCTTCTTGAAAAAATAAAAACCCGCAGGCAATACCGGCGGGATGATTTGATTGATGAGAACGAGAAATGGTAATGTTTAATGCATCAGTTCCCGTACCTTTTCTTTATCTTCTTTTTCGCGGTTCAGGTCGAACATAGTACCGAATACCCGATCCCATAATGTGGTGCTTACACCAAATCCCTGGTGTTCATTTTTATAATGATGCAGGTGATGGTTGCGCCACAAGGGTTTCATCCATTTATAAGGCGGGTTCCAGGCATGAATGGCAAAATGCATCGTGCCATACATTAAATATCCAAAAAGGAAGCCCGGAAAAAACATAAATACCTTGGTTTTAATGGCCACGAACAACAGGGAAAACAGGATAGATGCGATGATCAGGCTTGGAACCGGTGGCATAAACAAACGTTCCTTATCCCTGGGATATTCATGATGATTTCCGTGTAATACATAAATAAAACGTTGCGCCCGCGGGCTGTCGGCAATGAAGTGGAATGCAAAACGATGCATCAGGTATTCAAAAAAGGTCCAGAAAAAAACACCGGCAATAAAAATCAACAACACATTGGCCGCCGTGTAGCCCAGTTTGGTATTGCTTAGGTAAAGAAAAAGGGCGATTATAGGAAGATACAGGCCCCAAATGACAAGAGGATGTGTTTTTGTCATCATTTCCAGGTACTCACTTTCGAATAAACGTGCCTGGCCTTTATTATGAATTTTCTCAATTTTCACTGGGTGTCATTTACCTCTCAAATTTACTATTTTTATTTTTTTGCAGTCCCGGTATCTATACCAATCAAACTATTTTTAATATTTAATTCGCAAATTAGAAACACCCGCGATGCCGATGTTACAATCTTTGTCGATTGAGTGGATTTCTTATTGTTTAATTACAACGTCTTTTATAAAATTCTCAATCTCAGCGGTTACGCCTTCAATATCCTTTGATTTGATGTAAGAACCGAGTACATGGTGACCTGTTTTTGGCATCGCCCTCGATTTTTTCAATTGTGGCGAGGTGCCCAACTGGTCCATCATGGTTAACATGGCCGGAACTTTCACAATGTTGTCCTGGTGCACTTTGTCTTTGTAGTAGTAGAGGGTCAACACCGGTTGACGCACCTTTTCAAACGTTTTCCGTGTCATCGATGTCTCGAGGAATTCCTCTAACTGTACCACTGCTTCTATACGGTATGGGCTGGTCCAGTACTGCTTGTAAATCGCCCGTTCATCATGCGCACGCATATAATTAGACCCCAGAAAGGTCTGGGCTATTTTTAATCCCCAGGGGCTGTTTAACAGCCAGGCCTGGTCTTCGTTAAGGGCAATATTTGGCGATAGCAGGATCAGTGCATGTAATTCCGGGTAGGTAGCAGCGAGCAGGAGGGCCAGGCTGGCCCCTGTGGAGGTGCCCATCATGATCACTTTTTCGCCAAGTTGTTTGGCGATGGCAAATGCTTCCTGCGCAGATTCCCAATAACTGTCAGTTGTCAGGTTGAGGAGCCCATCGGGTGTATCGATGCCATGTTCCACCAGCCTTGGCAGGAACAAGTTGCAGCCAAAACGGCGGGCAATATTTTTATGAACAGGGTCACCTTCGGCATGGCTGGCTGAGAAGCCATGGAGGTAAACGATCGAGTAGGCGGTTTTTTGTTTTAAAGAATTATTGTTCCAGATGATACGCGCTTCGTTATCCGGCTTAACCTGGTGCGCCTTTTCTTTTAGTCGGATGTAATGTTCCAGTGCTTCGGGTTCGGCAGGTACCCGTGGCAACGTTTTCAGGTAACGTGGCGTTTCTGGACGGGGCCCAAACCAATAAATCACCAGCAAAATGACCGGTATCACAAATAGCCATTTTTTTCGCATAGTTAAAATTTGCGGGTGAATCTAATAATTCTTTTATAATGATGGAGGATGACTGGGTAATATTCGCAGGCTGGCGTCGTTATGTTTATATTACTTTATACAAAACCCTTGCCCCTAGCACAAAAAGTTGTACTTTTGCGCCTCTTTTGAGCCGTTTGGAAAGAAACATCGTTGTAAACGGTTAATACCTGAAATTTTATATGAATATTCGTAATATAGCAATTATTGCTCACGTTGACCACGGTAAAACTACCCTGGTAGACAAAATTCTGCACTCAACCAATGTTTTCCGCGCCAACCAGGACACGGGCGATCTGATCATGGATAGCAACGACCTGGAAAAAGAACGTGGTATTACCATTTTTAGTAAGAATGCCGCCGTTATTTACAAAGATGTAAAAATCAATGTAATAGATACCCCGGGTCACTCGGATTTTGGTGGCGAAGTGGAACGCGTTCTCAAAATGGCCGATGGAGTCGTATTGCTTGTCGATGCCTTCGAAGGTCCAATGCCCCAGACACGTTTCGTACTGCAGAAAGCATTACACCTGAACCTGCGCCCGATTGTGGTCATAAACAAAGTCGATAAACCCAACTGCCGCCCGGATGAGGTACACGATGCGGTTTTTGAACTTTTCTTTAACCTCGACGCATCTGAAGAACAACTGAATTTCCCAACTGTGTACGGTTCTTCCAAACAAGGCTGGATGAATACGTCACTGACTCCAACAGAAGACATCTTCCCTTTACTTGACACCATACTTGAATATGTACCAGAACCAGAAGTAAACGAAGGAACCCTGCAAATGCAGATCACTTCCCTCGATTATTCGTCTTTCCTGGGAAGAATTGCCGTTGGCAAGGTTGCCAGGGGCGTTATTAGGGAAGGTCAATCAATTGCTCTTGTCCAGGCTGATGGAACCATCAAAAAATCGAAAGTAAAAGAACTGTACACCTTTGAAGGAATGGGTAAGAAAAAAGCCACCGAAGTAGCTGCAGGCGATATCTGTGCGGTAGTAGGATTGGAAAGCTTCAACATCGGCGACACCATCACAGATCCGGAAAATCCGGAAGCATTACCAGTGATCAGCGTGGATGAGCCAACGATGAGTATGCTGTTCAGCATCAATAACTCGCCTTTTTACGGAAGAGACGGCAAGTTCGTTACATCCCGCCACTTGCGCGACCGGCTGTTTAAAGAAACCGAAAAGAACCTGGCACTGCGCGTAGAAGATACCGACAGTGCGGATAGCCTCCTCGTGTTTGGCAGGGGTATCCTCCACCTGGGCATCCTGATCGAAACCATGCGCAGGGAAGGATTTGAAATCACCATCGGTCAGCCGCAGGTACTCGTAAAAGAGATCAATGGCAAGAAACACGAACCTTATGAAATTTTAGTGGTGGATGTGCCTTCGGATTTCAGTGGCAAGGTAATCGACCTGGTTACCCAGCGTAAAGGCGAAATGAGCATCATGGAAACGAAAGGCACCATGCAGCACCTGGAGTTTGAAATTCCATCTCGAGGGCTGATCGGTTTGCGGTCAAATATGCTTACAAATACTGCCGGTGAAGCTGTTATGGCCCATCGCTTTGAAGAATACAAACCCTGGAAAGGCCCGATCCCCGGAAGGGCGGCGGGGGTGCTGATCTCTAAAAACCAGGATAAAACAACCGGTTATTCCATTGATAAATTGCAGGATCGTGGCATTTTCTTCGTTGATCCGGGCGAAGAAGTATATACCGGCCAGATCATCGCCGAGCATATCAAGCCAGGCGACCTGATCGTAAATGCGACAGAGCCTAAAAAATTGACCAATCACCGTGCCAGCGGCAGTGATGACGCATCGCGCATCGCGCCAAAAACACAGATGTCCCTCGAAGAGTGTATGGAATATATCCAGCAGGATGAGTGCATCGAGGTTACGCCCAAGAGCATCCGTATGCGGAAGGTGATCCTGGATGAAGATGAAAGAAAAAGGGTATCCAAAACAATGAAATCAGAGCAGGTAGGCTAACCGGCCGAA
>JBBSSY010000310.1:0-4923 GCA_038241595.1 Chitinophagales bacterium
GGGGAAACACGTTGCCCTCGAAGCTTTCGGCAACGGGTGGTGTGAACGGCGGGTAATAAAGAAATGAAAATCGCAGGGTATCGTTGTCGGTATTTTCATCTGATTGTCCGTTCGGATTGCTGGTATAGATCGTGAGGATATGATTGCCCGCAGCGACCGTCAACGCGCCGAAACTTGCCGCGGTATTTGCCAGAGAGGCTAGCGAGCCGGTCCATGGCAGGGTTGTCACCGGGCCGTTGTCGATGGTTGCGTTTAATGTGAGATTCGTAATCACCTGGGCGCCGAGGTTGCGGAAAGTCACCGCCGGCGTCAGGCTATTTGTACACAGGCGCTGATCCGGCGAGGTGATGAGCCGGAGTTCCGCATCGCGTGTGAATTTAACCAGTGGCTGGCAGCCATCGGAGTTAAACAGCGAGGATCGGTAGGTGGCCAGCGCGGCTTCCATCCGCAATACCTGCTGCGTGGTAAACATCAGCATGCAGTCGTCATCGGTATAGTCCATATAATTCTGGTACATCACACCCGGACTGGCCGGGCTGCAGCTGTCAATTCGCACGCCGGTCGGACATCCCGAAGTGGAATTCGTCTGGTTTGGGGTGTCATCCACAAAATCGGTACCGCTGCAACGTCCATTGTCATCCCCCCAGATATGGTATAAGTTAAAGTAGTGACCCACTTCATGCGACAACGTTTTGCCCTTGTTGTAGGCGGCTTGCGATCCCCCCGGTAAACTGTTGTAGAGAATCACGACGCCCTGTTCATTGACCACGTTGTCATCAGGAAGCGTTGCATACCCAAGGGTGCCATTCGACAAGTTACAGACCCAGATATTCAGGTATTTGTCCGGCGCCCAGATATCGTCCCCGCCGGTGGCGGCGTGTTTTACATTGCTGTTGTTGGCACTAAAAGAAGATACCGTAGTTGTTTTCCGCACAATGCCGGTAGTGCCTTCACCTGTGGGGGTGCGTTGCGCAAGGCAGAAGCGGATACCCGATTTGCCAACAAGAGGTTTAAAGTAGGAAGGGATTTTAACCGAATCGGCATTGTTACCACCAAAGGTTTTATTCAGCGTATCCATTTGTGCCTGGATCTGAGCATCCGTAATCACAGCGGGGTTTGTCAAAACAATGTGAAAGACGACCGGAACGGTCACCGATACCGCCTCCGTACGCAGCGCAACCCGCTGCTGCACCTTCCTTTGCAGGTTTGCATTCATCAGCTGGTATCGAACCCGCAGCGAAGGGTCCTGCATAAATTTTTTCTCCAGCAGGTCCATGGTCGCACATTTCTCCACCGGTCTTTCCTGTGCAAGAAGTGAGGACCACATTGCGTTACACGTTATAAAGAGCAAAAAAACTTGTAAGAGAAATCCGGTTGGGATGGAATAAAACGCCTTTTTCAAACGGTGGTATGTTTACGCATTGGAACGTGGATGACGAGCAATGGTTTAAGAACGTTAAAAATAGCCGTTTTAGTCTGCCAACTCGAACGACGAACTCCTGATTCTTCTTCGCCCATACCTCATACCCCATACCCCATACCCAGTAACTTATCCGGCGTAATGGGTAAGTCCCGTATCCGCCTTCCCGTGGCATGAAAGACGGCGTTTGCAAGCGCCGCCGCGAAGCCCACGATGGCTATCTCCCCCAGACCCTTCGAACCCATCGGATTGGTAAAGGGATCTTTTTTGTCAATAAACAACGCTTCAATCAGCGGTACGTCGGCGTTCACCGGCACGTGATAGCCCGCCAGATTGTTGTTGACATACTTTCCATAGCGGTGATCCATAACGCCGGCTTCCATCAGCGCCATACCGATGCCGCCTACTACCCCACCGATCAGCTGGCTGGTAGCGGTTTTGAGGCTTACAATTTTGCCGGTATCAACAACGGATACGACGCGGTGAACCTTGACACTCCCGGTTACCGGGTCCACGTGCACCTCTACAAAATGTACCGAGAATGCATACATCGCATATTTTTGGCGCTCTTCGCCTGGCATCGATTCCTGTATCAGTTCAACAGACGGAAGCCTGGCATTTTTTAACACATCCACGTAGGAAATGTGCAAGCCTGGTTTAGAAAGCAATCCGATTCCATTGTCTCTGAAAATGAAATCTGCCTGGCTGGCATTCTTAAAAGACGCAGGGCCGCCTAACCTGAGCATCTCCGTTAGTTTCCGTTGTAGTGCCACGCAGACATCATTGACCGCGGAACCCACGGTAGATAGCAGGGTTGAGCCACCCTGCGTAGGCGCCGGCGGAAAAGACGAATCACCCAGTTCAAAAACAACGTCGGCGCGGTTCATACCCATCAACGCTGAAGCGATCATGACCATCGCGGTACCTGTTCCCGGCCCGATGTCGGTGGCTGCGCTTTGGATCACCAGCTTGCCGTCTGCGGTCAGGCGGGCTTTTGCACTGGCACGGCCCCTGCCTGCGCCGAAGGTGCCGGAGCTGACGCCATAACCTACCATCATGCGGCCTGCCCGCATCGACCGCGGCTCAGGATTTCGTTTGTACCAGCCAATGCGTTCAGCGCCGATCGCGTAACATTCCCTGAGGTATTTGCTCGACCACGGCAGGTTTTGCTCGGGATTGGTTTCGGCGTAATTACGGAGCCGAAGTACCAGCGGATCCATTTTAAGCGCATAGGACAGTTCGTCCATGGCCGACTCCAAAGCAAAAGATCCGGTTGCATCGCCCGGTCCCCGCATCCAGGTGGGCGTGCTAACGTCGAGTGGAACGATCTTGTAACTTGTATGTACGTTGGGACAGGCATACAGGAACTTGGACAAACCCACGGTGCGATCCGTAAATTCTTCATAGCGGGATGTCTGGGCGATGGCCTCGTGCGTAATACCGGTCAGCCGGCCGTCGGCCGTGGCACCAAGACCGATTTTCTGCAGCGAAAAAGGGCGGTAACCAACCATCGTGAACATCTGGTCGCGGTCAAGTACCAGTTTGAGGGGACGGCCGACCACGCGGGCACCCAAAACGGCCGCTACCACGTGGGGCCAGGTTCGCAGCGCCGAGCCGAACGCGCCGCCAACAAATTCCGAATACACCTGCACCTGGGACTCTGTCAACGCAAACGCCTCCATAATGGTACGTTGGTCAGATTTTATTCCCTGTGTTTTATCATAGACCGTCACCTTACCCGCCTCATCCCAACCCGCGATGATGCTGTGCAACTCCATTGGATTGTGTACATCGACTGGCATCGTATAATGGGCCTCTACCTGCACCGGCGCCGATTTGTAGGCGTCGGGTGTTCCCCGGATATAATCCGCGAAACGCGTTCCCGTGGGCAACGCGGCCAGGGAAGCATTGGCAAGCAGATCTGTTTGATGCGGTAACTCCTGGTAAGTGGTTTTAACGAACGCGGCTGCATGTTTTGCCCGTTCCAAGCTATCGGCGATAACCAGGGCGATGGGTTGCCCGTTGAAGTAGACCTGGCCATCAAAAAACACCCGCAGTGGTTGTGAGCCATTGGCAGGCGTAGCAGGGTTTGTACTACGCGCATAACCAGGTATTTTTGGTGCATTTACATGAGACAGGATCGCCAGCACCCCAGGCTGGAGAAGTGCGGTGGTTGTATCAATGTGCGATATTTGCCCGCGCGTAATGGTACTGGCCACCAACACGCCGTATGACATGCCTGGCAACTGGTAATCAGCTGCGTACCGGGCGGCACCCGTTACTTTTTGCCTTCCGTCCACCCGGTCAATGCCGTCGACCGGTTTGGTATTGAAGAATTCGTGTTTCATCGGCCGTTTTCACTTTGCGGTGATCTATTGACAGTTGGCTGTTTTGATTGCTGGTTTCTAATTTCTGATCGCTGATAGCTCGCAGCTGATAGCTGATAGCTGTTTTCTTATAGCTCGCAATTGATCGTCCATAGCTCAAAGCCAAAAAAGCTATCCAAACAAATCACTGCTCAGGTACCTGTCCCCCCGGTCGCAGGCAATAAAGACAATCGTGCCCGATTCCAGTTCACGGGCCAACCGGATCGCTGCCGCGGCGGCACCGCCACTACTCATGCCCGCAAATATTCCTTCCGTTTTGGCAAGTAGCCGTGTATGTTCTACAGCTTCCTGCTGGGATATATCCATCATCCGGTCCACACGACTCGCGTCAAAAATTTTCGGGAGGTATTCAGCTGGCCAACGCCGGATACCCGGAATACAGGCTTCTTCGGTGGGCTGGCAACCAACAATTTGTATGGCTGAATTTTTTTCTTTGAGGTACATGGAGGTGCCCATGATGGTGCCCGTGGTGCCCATGGAACTTACAAAATGGGTGATCTCCCCATTCGTATCGTGCCAGATCTCGGGACCAGTGGTTTTATAATGGGCCAGGTAATTATCAGGGTTTGCAAACTGGTTCAACAGGAAATGCGAACCTTTGGCCCCTTTCTCTTCGGCATAGTCACGGCATTTTTCGATACCGTCAAGCAAGGTCACTTTCGCGCCGAAGGCCTCCATCGTAAGGGTGCGCTCCCTGGTAGAACTGGATGGCATCACGAGTTCGATGCTCAGGTCGAACAGGCGTGCGATCATCGCAAGCGCGATGCCCGTATTGCCACTCGTCGCCTCGATCAGTTCCATCCCTGGTTTTATCTCGCCCCTGTCAAGCGCACTTTGAATCATATTCAGCGCCGGCCGGTCTTTTACGCTGCCCCCCGGGTTATTGCCTTCGAGCTTGGCATACATTTTTACCCGCGGGTTCGGGTTTAATTTCCGGATCTCCGCCATAGGTGTATTGCCAACCAGGTCTACGATTGATGCCATAATGTGTTGCGTTAGTTAGGAACTTCAATTTGAACCACTTCGATCGCGGGTTTGTGGTAAACCATCGAATATGGCGGTACGCTTCGGGTGAGCCATACGTTGCCGCCAATGATGCTGTTCTCGCCGATCACC
>JBBSSY010000311.1:0-4896 GCA_038241595.1 Chitinophagales bacterium
CATCGTGATGCCATTGCTTGGACTCTTTACGATGTCCACCAGTCTTTTAAAATTATCTACGGTCGTCATAATGCGTGCGATGCCGCGGATGCTGTCCACCTGCGGATCATCCGGGTGCATGGCTAGTTTCATACCGATCTTTTCCGCTTCCGGCACAACCGCCTTCAGGAAATATTCGAGGTTTTTCCACATGGTTTCTTTTGTTACCACGCCGTATTGTGTATTCGGGTCGTCCTTGATCACGTCGTAATCAAACGCCGTTACCAGTGCGCCACCACGGCCCACCTGGTCATTCTTCGTCCGGTACCACCCGATGACCGGCATCCAGTTGTAACAGATGGTATCCACACCCGCTTTTTTGAGATTTTGCATAAAGGTGATGAAGTTGGCGATCTCTTCATCACGGCCTTCCAGCCCAAGTTTTGTTTTTTCGCCCAACGTCGGCGGACCTTCCACCACGTTGAAATTTAATCCTACATCTTTCCAGGCCGCCTTTACCGCTGTTACG
This sequence comes from Chitinophagales bacterium, assembly GCA_038241595.1. GTDB lineage: Bacteria > Bacteroidota > Bacteroidia > Chitinophagales > Chitinophagaceae > JADCRZ01. The sequence goes on from JBBSSY010000311.1 coordinate 509, forward strand.
GCATTGGCATCCCAGGGTTTGGCATCGTCCATCGAAACCATCTTGGTATTAATGCCACCAACGGCGCCAAATACTTCCATTTGTTTCAATAGCGCGATCTTACGCTCGTTCATGCCACTGAAGTATGCCTCACTCGCCTGCATACCCGCATCTTTGGCCAGTCCGGCCGTTTGTATGTTCATATCCGCGGCATGTGCGATCCCGGTAGTGATGCCACCCATCGAAACTGCCGCCGCCAGCGACGCACCTTTTCTCAAAAAATCCCTGCGATTATTTTTCATAGTCTTTTTGTTATATGGTAAAGTTACGTTGTTAATTGTCCACCGATGGCTAAGCCATAGCTGATTGCTGATTGCTGATTGCTAATTGCTGATAGCTAGCCCATCGACAACACCGCCAGCTTCATCGCCTGTGTAAATGCCACGTTATACGTCTGGGCGGCGTAACCGCCACCACCTGGATACTGGTTTTTAATCCCACCTGGGTGTTCTTTGTCGTAATCGATCGCCCGCGGGTGCTCTGGGTAAAGCCCGAATTTCATTTTTACGGCGATGAGTTCTTTCATCACTTCGAACATATTGACCTGTCCTTCATCCAGGAAAACTTCCGCATATTTTACATACGGTTTCTCCACGATCACGTTGCGGTAGTGCACGTGGTTGATGCGGTCTTTCTGGCCGAAGTACCTGCATACTGCAATCGGGTCCTCACCCATTTCACGTGTCACCCCGCAATCGAAGGTAATGCCATTCGATGGACTGTCCACCAGCGTGATCAACCGTTTCCAGTCTGCCAGCGTGGCCATAATCTGGTCCGAACCATGGCTTACCGGGATCGGTGGATCGTTGGGATGCAGTGCCAGCCGAACGCCGGCTTTTTCTGCCACCGGCACGATCGCCTTCAGAAAATACTCCAGGTTTTTCCAGAGGTCGGCTGCTTTGTGGATACCGATCGCCGGTTTAGCCGGCAGGTCTTTTACCGGCGCATAGTCGAAGGCGGTATGACTTGCGCCGCCGCGCGTCTTCTTTTCATAGTAACCTGCCATGAGGCGGTCGGCGTAAAAATTATACTCGACCACCGGCAAGCCTGCTTTGCCGGCGGCAACCAGTGAGTCCTGGATCTTTTTGATCTCGGCGTCCCGGCCTTCGCGGCCGTAAATGCTGTTGGGATGCCCGCCAATAATCATATTAATTACAGTGAGCCCGTTTGCTTTAAAACGATCCATGATGGTGCGTAATCCCTGTTCCGTCCAGGGTATTTGCGGACCACCCATCAACACGTAGTCTACGCCTACCTGTTTGTACTGTTTCATTTCTTTTTCGTCGGCATCCATCCCCATGCCCACGCAGATGCGGGGCGCATTCGGGTTCTCGGGGATAGGCCAGCCAATATTTACTGCGTGCTCCGTTTGAGTATTCAATGGGGCCTTTGTAGCGGCGGCAGTTACACCCAATCCGCCTACCGACAAGGCGGCGGCGAGTGACGATGTTTTCTTAATAAAATCCCTACGATTGTTATTCATATGGTTTGCGTTAGATATGTTATAAAATAATTGGTTAATGAATCGATTATTTATCCCACCAAACAGGTGTTGTGTACAGGTCTGGGCCCTGGCTGGCGATCGCCGCTTCATAATTTGCCTTGTTCAGCGTGGATTCACTGATCGGGTATCGCATGCGTACCAGGAACTTACCCCCCGTAAAATTGCCCGGGTAATTTGGGGGAACAAGCACAGGGTAGCCGGTGCGGCGGTAATTTGACCAGGCTTCGGTGAAATCTAACCACATAAAATGGGCAAGGTAAAACTGGGTATGAATCTGCTCCATCTGCGCGTTGAAACTGGCCCCGTTCAACGGATGGGCCGTAATATAGTTGGCGATCGTAGCGGCAGAAATCGAATAAGGAAATACATTTGATGGGAAGATCGTTGTTGAATTCATGGAAGCCGTAATTCCTGCGTTGTAATGGTCGACAGCGGTTCCCGTGCCCCAGCCACGCAGCGAGGCTTCAGCCAGCAATAACTCCACTTCTTCATAACTCTGCAACACCGTTGGTGCCGACAGGCTGGCGATGGTTCCGGTATTGGGTTCCGAATAATCGACCAGCATATTATTGCTCCAGTTGGGAATGATGGTTTTGATGCTTGTTACATCATACCCGTTAGGGAGGCCCTTTTGAAGTGCGGGGTTGGTCGTCGTTGGTAATTTCGCAGCCTGTATAGAAAGGATATTGCCTTCCCACAAGGTCGCATAAAATGGCAAACGGGGATCATTATACGATACGAGGTAATCGATAAGTGTTTTAGCGAGTTTCACCGGCCCCTTGCCTGCGTTTGATTCCGGGAAGCTTTCCCTTTTAAGTTCGGCCGCGTCCCGGTTCTCGGTATTGGTATTGCCTACCACGTGGTTGAGCTTTGCCATGTCCGCATTGCTTTTCATCACACCACCGGCAATCGCCTTTTGCACCCACTCTTTTGATTTTACGGCATCTACATTTGTCAGCCTCATGCCCAGTCGTAGCATCATGGAATAGGCAAAAGTTTTCCACTTCGGGATGCTGCCCTGGTAAATGACATCTGATACGCCGTAAGACGCTTTGGTGGCATCCATTTTACCGATAGCGGTTTCAAGCGCAGACAGCATCATCGGGTAGATGTCTGATTGTTTGTCGTACTTCGGTTTAAAATTGCCCGTTAAAAAGCCCATATCGGCATCGGTATATGGCACGTCACCATACATATCGGTGACCCGGTGCAGGACGAACACGCGCCAGATATTGGCAATCGCGTTCAGGTTGATCATATCCGGTTTGCCTTCGGTGAGGGCGAGTACCTGTTGCAACTCTTTCAGGTGGATGTTATATGCCGTTTCAAAAAAATCGCCGAACTGGCCGTTCTCAAAGTTTTTGTCGCCCGACCAGTTGGTGCCCAGTGCCGCCATGTACTGCATGGTTCCCCCGAAATACTTGATGTTTGTACGATTCCTGTCTGCCGTACCTACGCCAGCCGTTCGGATGAGGCTTGTCGTAAATAGATTGCCTATTACCGGGTCGGTGTATACGTTGGGATTCCGGTTCAGTTCCTCAAATCCCTTGTCGCAGGACGTTAGCAGCATGGCCATCACGCCTGCTTTTAACGCATTTGATTTGAATATTTTTGTAAGAGACTTCATCGTTGGTAATTTAAAATTCATAATAATTCACCCATTCTTCTAATTCCTGATTACTGATTGCTGACAGCTCAATGCCGAATGCTGACGGCTATTAAAACTTCAGTTGCAGATTCACGCCGTAACTCCTGGCTGTTGGTATCCCGAAATTCTCGAGGCCCTGTGCATTTGAATTGCTGTAGCTAGATTCCGGATCGATGTTTCGCGCGGCATTGTAGATCAGCAGGAGGTTCCTGGCCACCAGGGAAACGGTCGCAGACTGTACCACTTTTGGAAACAACGTTTTCGGGAACGAATACCCGAAAGTGATTTGCCGCAATTTAATAAAATCGGCATCGGTGACGAACTGGTCCGTCAATGTTGCCCAGATGGTAGAATAGTAAGTCTGCGCCGAAACATTAGAGGTATACGGGGCGTCCGCCAGTGTTACACCACTTACATCGATGCCCTTTTCGCGGACGCCATTGTTGACCGTTCTTTTATCAAGCCCGAATTGCGTGCCGTAAGCATTGGTGGCTGAATACACCTGGGCACCAAACTTGCCATCAATGAGGAAACCGAGGTTGAAATTTTTAAAACTGAAGCTGTTGCTAAGGCCCATCGTCAACGGTGGCACGCCACGGCCAAGCGCCGTCAGCGGTCCCTGGATCGGTATGCCGGTGGCGCTGTTATAAACTATCTGACCCTTAGCATCGGTGAGGGCGCGGTTGCCGGCGATCATGCCGAAAGGCATGCCTTCAAAATGGTAAATGCCGCCGTTCTGCGTACGCGTGGTGGCACCTGGAAGAAAAATTGATTTAAGACCGTCGGCGATCTTTATCACCTTGTTGTCGTTATAAGCGAGGTTATAACTCACATTCCAGTTAAAATTGCTGTTCCTTACCGGTGACCCGCCGATCAGCAGCTCGATGCCCCTGTTTTTGATCTCGCCGACGTTTAATGCCACGCTGGTGTAACCCGAGGTAAAGGGCACAGAGGCGTTCACAATGTCGTTGGTCGTGGTACGGTCATACAGCGTGACGTCAAGATTCACCCGGTTGTTGAACAACCTGGTTTCCAAACCGACTTCAGACGTCGTGGACGTATAGGGAGTAAGTTTGTTCGGGATGGTATTGCTGGTGATGGTCATCAGCGTGGCACCGAGGTGGTGCTGTGCCTGTGCGGTGTATGTCAGGTCAAGACCGTATGGATCCGGCGCACCACCGCCGACCTGTGCCCATG
>JBBSSY010000312.1:0-4894 GCA_038241595.1 Chitinophagales bacterium
TTCCCTCGTAAGACCGTTCATCGAATGGCTCTGTTCCTTGAGCTGCTGCATCAACTTCCCGTACGTGTCGGGCAGCTGGTCCCACGATCCGTAATGCCAGGTTGCGAAACAGGTAAATGGCTCGATGGTCTTAAGTGGGAGCGCTTCCCTCGGGTGTGTATCACCGGTTACCGGCAACAAAATATCAAGGGTAAAAACTGTTTGCGGGTTGCCATCCATCCCGGTATAGGCCCAGTAGATCGGGCCGCCCAACAGCAGGGAATGCTGTACGGCCAGGGTGACCAGCTCATTTGAAACCGGGCCGACAAAGTTTGCCAGATCAGCAAATTTGGTTTGATGTGTTGAAACAAGTGCCGTAAATCCCGGATGCGTTTTAAGTTCCATATATTGACTTTTGACAAAGAAAGTCATCCCGACTGACAACCCTATGGCAGCCGATTAAGCCATCACCAATTCTTTCTCCACCCAGGCATCATGTTCCTTTAGCAATTTGATAAGTTCATCAACCGCCACATCACTGTTGACCGAACGTTTGATCACTTCCTTTCCTTTGTAGAGGGTAATCTTGCCCGGGCCGCTGCCGACGTAACCAAAATCGGCATCAGCCATTTCTCCCGGACCATTAACAATACAGCCCATGATGGCAATTTTTACGCCCTTCAGGTGATTGGTAACCGCCCGGATCCTGGCGGTTGTTTCCTGCAGATCAAACAAGGTTCGGCCACAGCTGGGACAACTGATGTATTCGGTTTTTGAAATGCGTGTGCGCGTCGCCTGCAATATGGAAAAAGAAGTATTATTGAGAAACTGGTGGTTGTTCTTTGTTTCGAGGTACGTTCGGCCGCTTACCTTGCTGTTCTGGATTTTATCAGGATCGTTCATCAGCCAAATGCCGTCACCCATGCCATCCAGCAACAATGCGCCTGCATCGGTGGAAAATTGAATGAGTTGCTGATCGATGGTGGCAGCCGAACTTTCGACAGCCAGGATCACCGGGTTTTTAATGCCCTCATTCATGAGCGAGATAACATATTGGCGAACCGCAGGCATGGCGTGCGCGTTCGATGACCAGACGCAAAGCACCGCGGTCGAATCTTCCAGCAAGGTTGGAATCATCGCAACGGCATCTGCACTGCCTGCCTCCACGGCAATGAAGTTCAGGACACCGGAACGCTTCTCGCAGGAAATGTATTCATTCGCACCTTTAAACAAGGGGAAGGTTTGTGAAGCGTCACCGGCTTCTAACCAGGTTGGGTAGTCGCAGATAAGTTGTAACGTACCCGGCAGACCGAAATCAACCAGTTTGTTGCCCGTGTAAAGATAATCTGCCGCACCATCACCGATGTTCCACTTGTCAAGGGCAACATTATATGTATAACCGATCGCCGCCAGGTCAGCCGAAGTCACCTGCCCCGCTTTCATAAAATCTGCAATAACGACCGGTACCTGTTTGCTGCCGATGTTTACAACAGCGCTCGTTTTCCGCCGCGCATATTCGTTGTTGTTATAGGGCACTTTTAAGATGGGGGCGATGGGTGCATGATTCGCCCGGCCGGTGTAGCGGGCCACCAGGTCCTGGCAAACCGGAATCTCGAATTCGGGATCCTCGGTAAGCGATACGCGGATCGTGTCGCCGAGGCCATCTTCGAGCAATGTGCCGATACCGATCGCTGATTTGATACGTCCATCCTCGCCATCACCCGCTTCGGTAACACCGAGGTGTAGCGGGTAACAGGCATCAAATTCCTCTTTCATTTTTTCAACCAGCAGCCGGTATGCCTGTACCATCACCTGCGGGTTGCTGGATTTCATGCTGAGGAGGATGTTGTGGTAATTTTCAAACCGGGCGATGCGGAGAAACTCCATCGCGCTTTCTACCATACCCATTGGCGTATCTCCATAGCGGCTCATGATGCGGTCGCTGAGCGATCCGTGGTTGGTACCTATGCGCATGGCGGTGCCATATTCTTTACAGATTTTAACGAGTGGCGTAAACCGTTCGCGGATGCGGTCAGTTTCTTCCAGGTATTCTGCATCGGTGTAATCAATCACCTCGAATTTTTTCTTGTCGACATAGTTGCCTGGGTTCACGCGCACTTTTTCAACGATGCGGGCTGATATTTCTGCGGCATTGGGCGTAAAATGTATATCTGCGATCAGGGGAACATGATATCCCCGGCGGTTGAGTTCGTTTCTTATATTCAGCAGGTTTTCCGCTTCGTATTTGCTTGGTGCCGTAATGCGAACCAGTTCTGCGCCGGCTTCGATACAGCGAATGGTTTGTTCTACCGTGGCGAGGGTATCCATGGTATCAGTCGTGGTCATTGTCTGCACCCGGATCGGGTAGCCATTGCCCAACAGCAGGTCGCCCACTTTCACTTCCAGCGTTTTAAGCCGGCTATACTCAGTCAGGGAATTATAATACGTAGGTATCATGATGCAAAAATAGGCTAAAATAGCAGTTTAAGGTTGCCCCCGCGGTGACCGGCTGTTACCAGTCCTTTTCCTGGCTGCGGGGTGAAGCGTTCTTTACCTGCATTTTTTGTTGCACTTCTTTCTCCTTCTGTGCCAGTGCTTTCAGCAGTTGTTCAACCTGTTTTTTACTCAATTTACTTTGCGGCTGATCTGGCTTCTGTTGTTGTTGCTGCTGCTGTTTATCTTTATCCTGGTTTTCCTTTTTCTTATCCTTGTCATCTTTTTTCTGGTCGTCTTTTTGCTGTTGCTTTTTCTGCTCCATCAGGGCTTTCTGCAAATTTTCACGCGCCTCCTGGTCTTTTGGGTCCAGTTTCAGCGCACTTTTCCAGGCATCGATGCTTTCCGCCAGTTTTTGCGCTTTGCTGTAAACAACGCCTTTGTTGTAAAACGCCTTCTCCTTTTCCGGCTTCTTCAGGCTGTTGTCTATCGTAGCATCATATGCTTTTACTGCTTCTTCAAAATGATTGGTACGAAACTGGGCATTCCCAAGGTTGTACGTCGCTACCGGGTCATTCGGTGCAGCAACGATGGCCTTGTTATATTCTTCCACCGATTTATCAAAATTATTCTCCCGGTAGAGTTTATTGCCGTTATTGATAAGCGCATTGGCGTTTTGCGCATACAAAGCCGGGCCGGCGGTAAACGCTATAACCGTTATGATACTGATTGCTTTCAAATGATTTTTAATTTTTTTTCGGGGGTGAATATTTCGACTACCAGCAAGAGGAGCGCGACCGCCAGGAACCACTGGAAATAACTTTGATAATTTACAAAAGCGTCGTCGCCCAGTGCCTTTTGTTCGATCGTAAGTAATTGCGCCTGTATTTTAGATGCGGCGTCGTCGCTGTCTTCCAGCCGGATGTAAATTCCCTGTGTTTCCTTTGCCAGCTGTTGCAGTTCAGCTTCATTGAGCTTGGTAACGATGGCGTTTCCCTGCGCATCTTTGCGTAGTTCATTGTTCATTTTATCAATGAGCGGCACCCCATCCGACGACCCGATGCCGACCGTGTTTATCATTACCCCGTCAGCAGCCAGTTCGCTGGTCATCTGGGCTGCCTGCGGATCATGATCCTCACCGTCCGATATCAATACGATCGATTTAAATTTTCTTTCTTTGCTGTTAAAGGCGCTATTGGCGATGCGGAGTGCTTCACCTATTACCGTGCCCTGTGAGGGAACGGCATCGGGGCTGGCGTTCTGGATATACATCCTGGCCGCGCCATGGTCGGTGGTGAGTGGCATCTGGATATATGCCCTGCCCGCAAAAAGCACCAGGCCAATGCGGTCATTTTGCATTTTTTCCATCAGCTTGTTTACGAACTGTTTGGCCCGTTCGAGCCGGTTTGGTTTCAGGTCTTCTGCCAGCATGCTTTTGCTTACATCCAGCGCGATCATCACATCTACACCTTTGCGGCTGACGTTTTCCATTTTGCCCGGCTTTTGCAGGTTGGCGGAAGCAGCGACCAGCGCACCAAGTGCCACAAGTGCCAATACGAATTTCGCCAGGTATAATGCCGGGGAATACCCGCGTATCAGCTGGTTAATAAGCACCGGGTTGCCGATTTTCTTTACGCGGTCTTTTTTCCAGCGGAGTGCGAGTATAAAAAACCCCACGAGAATCGGCAGCAGTACAAGTCCTGCCAGGTATTCAATATGTTGTAATCTGTACATGAATCAGGCAAATTAACCAATTCGCGTTAAAAACGTTTTAAGGCGGGAAAGAATTGTATGTTAATTCAGCGGAAGACGGGTATGGGGTGTGAGGTATGGGGTACGGGCAGAACAGTTGGCAATGCGCAATTCGCAGTTCGCAGTTCGCAGATCGCAACTGCCAACTGAAATCCCCTTCCCCGCGGAGTCACCGCGGTACGTGCTCGCCCCTTCGTGTTTTTTGCGCGGGACTCAGCGGTACCTGTGCCGAACGCCGGCGTTGAAGGCCATCAGTCCTAAAGCGCTATCGAAAACTCGCATTACTGGCCATCAGTGAGATGCTGCTATTGCCGACGTGCATCAAAGGCACCGCTGAGTCCCGCCGCCTCTCGCTAAAGGTGCAAGAACGGGGGACGGTTACCCCGGCGGGGAAATTTAAAATGCCTTTGCGGTCAACGTTTAACTGCCAACCGTAACTCCCAACTGTAAATTGCTTACTGCCAACTGCGAATTATCGACTAAAAACTGCCAACTGAAAATTGCTTACTGCCAATTTCCAAAGCCAACTGTCAATTGGAAACTGCCAACTGCAAACTGCCAACTGCAAACTGTTCCCCCGTACCCGATAACCAAATTGTTTTCAAGAATTATGTAACTTTTAAAACGATCCACCGTAATACTATCTTTAACAGCCGCTTATGACTGAAAGGGACTATAATGAATGTGTTCGTATTTACGCAGACAATGTGTACAGGTTCATTGTAAAAAA
>JBBSSY010000313.1:0-4890 GCA_038241595.1 Chitinophagales bacterium
TACCTCGCCCGCTTCGATGCCGTTTTCCTGCAGATATCGGCTGAAAACTGCCTGGAAACCATGCGTCACATACACTTTTTCTGCCTGCGTGGCTTTTACCGCTGCAAGCAATCCCTTCCAGTCGGCATGATCGCTGAGTGCAAAACCGGCATCTACGTTGCGGCGGCGTGCATTGCCACGAACCTGCATCCAGCCGCTGCACACGCCGATCGAGTAGGGAAAAAACTTTTTCATCCAGGTAGAACCTTCCGCCCCTGGCGGCGCTATGACTACACCGCCTTTATACAATTCTTTGGGCGTTTCAGGGGTCAGCCGTTGCACTGGCGGCAATTTCCAGCCGGCAGCTGCCAGTGTTTCATGCATGTTCCAGATGGCACCATGCGCGAAAATATCCTGCGCCGTTTCCTTCAATCCCATCAGCACGCGCTGCGCCTTACCCAGACTGTAGGCAGTAATCACACTCGTTTTGCCGTTCTCTTTATTGCGTGCGATCCAACGGATCATGTCTTCGAAAATGGCCTGTTGCGGTTTCCAGTGATAGATCGGAAGGCCGAACGTGGATTCTGAAATAAACGTATGACATTTTACAGGTTCAAAGGCACCACTGAGCCCGTCGTCCTCCAGTTTGTAGTCGCCGCTAACCACCCAAACTTCTCCATTATATTCGATGCGTACCTGGGAAGAGCCGATGATATGCCCGGCGGGGTGCAGCGAAACCTGGACACCGTTCATAAATATGGTTTCATTCCAGCCAATGGCTTCGTAATAATGTTCACCCAGCCGTAACTCAAGGATGGGTTTGGTATAGGTATGACACAGGTAGTATTTGCTGCCCGCACGGGCGTGATCGCTGTGGGCATGGGTGATCACTGCCCGGTCGACCGGGCGCCAGGGATCAACGTAGAAGTCTCCTGCCCGGCAATAGAGTCCTTTTTCAGTAAATTCAATCAACGGCATGATGGAAGAATTTGCAATCAGTAATCAGCTATCAGCTTTCAGCTATCAGCTATCAGCTACCGTAAATACAGTCAGCAATAATTGAACCTATACTTTCTGAAGGATGGAGAATACCGAGCTGCCCCATGGTTTATGTGACAGGTGCCTGTTTTCCCACAAGCTAAGGGTAACAAATAAGTTGTTTAACAGACTAGAAGGCATTTTTACGTCAGAGGGAACGATGGAAAATTTGCTGATGCGTAACTTTATCCTTTGAAGCAAACGGATCAGAAAAATGGGCGGCGACATAAGGAAAGGCCAAAAAAAGCTTTCCAGTATTCGGTACGGTGCTCCTGCTAATTGAATTACCGAATCCTTACTGTATCGTTCTTTAATGCCCACCGCGACATCGTGCGTACCTTTAAATAAACGGCCAGCAGGAAGATTTAAGAGGAGAAGTCCTCCGGGTTTTAGCAATGTCGCTAAATTTTTTATTGACAATTTCGCATCGGGTTCGTCGAGCAGGCATATAATATCATGACAGATGATAACGTCAAAAGAGGCATGAGCATAAGCCCCATCACAGGCCCGAATATCAAGCAGCCTGATATCATTGAGTCCCGAATTGGTGGAATACCTGACCGCATCGGTGGAGTAATCAAATCCTACGACGTTTTGGTATCCATGAATTAATAATTTTTGCATCATACCGCCGGTACCGCAGCCTGCATCAAGAATGCTTGCCGATGGCTCAATGAAGTGGGCCTTCATTTTAAGCAACGTAATGTCGTGCAGCGATCGGTACCACCATAAATCTTTTTCGCAGCGGGCCATTGCCTCATACTCCGATGGTTTACCGATCATACTCAACCGCAATTACGTTTTTGTTAAGATCCTGTACGTTCATTTTTGTCTTTACTGAATATTGCGGACTGCCATTTACAGACATCAGGATTTTGCCGATATATTCACCCAATAAGCCAATAACAACAAATGTAAGGCCGATAGAAAAGAGTAAAAGAATGGAAATGAATGTCCATCCCGGCGTTATATTAGTAAGAAATAATTTTTCATAGAGAATATAAGCAGCCAGAACAGCCGACGCGATGGAAATGACAAAACCGGAAACCGTAACAAATCGAAGCGGCTTATAGGAGAAATTGATAAACATGTTTAGATATAGCGAGAGTAGTTTTTTCATCGTGTAATTGGATTGTCCATGTTCACGGTGCTCATGCAAAACCGTTTCTGAGCCGATATTACTGGTGCACCTCAAAACCAGCGCGTCAATATAGGGGAAGGGACCTTTATACGCAATAATGTCTGGCAGGATATCTTTGCTGATCACTTTAAAGCTGGAAAGATATAGACCCGCTGGTTTATTGATCAGGTGATTTGCGAGATAATTTGTCAGCTGGCTGCAGATATTTCTAAAAACCGAGTGCTGCTTGGTTTGATACTTTGCATAAACCACATCGAGGTTATTCTTGCGGGCTGCATGAAGCAGTTTAATGATCTCGCTGGGCGGATTCTGGAAATCATCGTCTATAATGGCTATATAGTCCCCCGAGCAATAGTTTAACCCGCAGATAACGGCATTATGTTCGCCACTATTTTTACGTAAAGAAATAAATTTAACCCTGCTGTTTTCTTTTGCAATCGTTGTGCAAATTGCTTCACTACGATCATTGCTGGCATCGTTTACAAGAACGATTTCGAGATTATAGTTTTTCAACGTCTGGATCAGTGTTATAACGAGCTTTGAAATAGTCAATTCACTATTATAAACCGGAATCACTACGGATAACTTCATATTAAAACTTTCAAATATAATGACGGTGGATTCGAAGGAAGTGGGATCAGCAGAACATGTAGAATTGTCAAATATAGCACAGTCAGTCAAAATGAAAAACATTTCTTGATGATGCTCAATTGTAACCGAAATTGTCCTTCAGGGCGTGTGGTACTCATTCAGGCCAAAAAATTCTAACTTGCATCGTTCATGAACGCATTTCGTCGTCCGTTTTTCGCATTACATGTTGATCACTGCTTATATGCTGCAGGGTTTGCAGGTATTATCCTGGCTGTCTTTGTCTTTCAACGACCCCCGTTTTTTGACGAAAGGCTTTATTTGATGGATGTTAGTTCCTTACAAGCTTATGGATTCGGTCACAGGTATCTTTTAGAACTGACCGGTTCCGCCGGGCCATTGTATTCAATGGTTCACTTTGTTTTTTCTCCGCTGACGCATCTTAAAGTCCCTGCAATTCGACTGGTTAACATTTTTTTCCTGACGGGAATCATCTATTATACGTCTGCGGTATTGAAAGCGCTGGGCTTCATCCGCAGGGACTACGCGTTGTCTATTTTGGCCATCCCCATGACTTATGTCCTGGCTGGCCTGGCGCTTACGGAGATCCCTTCCATGTTTTTCTTTTCAGCCGGCATCTATTATATTATTGCCGTGACGAACACCAAAAATTATGACTTCCGATCATTATTGAAATTAATGGCGGGAGGGTTCATGTTAAGCGTAGCCATTCTAGGCAGGCAACCTTACCTGGTTACGCTGATGGCACTGCCAATACTCTTCTATGAAAAAAATAGTAAGATCAACGTTTTAGGTTCCTTACTCCTTACCTTGTTTTTTGCTCTGGCCATGCCCTTCTATGTCTTTTATACCTGGAAGGGGCTTGTTCCCCCTATCGATGCCAAGGTTTATGAAGAGATTGCTCAACAGGGCGTCACTTACAGGCTGGATTTTTTCTGGTTATGCCTTGCCTATTTTGCCATGGTCTTCTGGATAATTTGTCCTGGTTTTTTCAAGTTCCCTTCTGTAAAACAATGTTTTTTTCTATTGACTGGACTAGCAGTACTTGATGTCATTAATTTAAATTATAAGTTATTAACCTTTCTTCCTGCAAAATCGCTCATGACCAGGCTAATCAAATCTCCTCAACTTGTAAGTGAAGCCGAGATCCATGTCGGGAGTATTTTATGCCTGCTGGGAATGGTTTTTCTAATTACGCTGACAAGGCGGGTGATTAAATTTGGTTACAACAAGCAGTTGTATTTTCTGTCCATTGCCTTATTGGCGCTTGCTTTTTCCTGCGTAAAGATTACCTGGGGATTTACTTCAAGGTATGCGGCGCAAGCAATACCGCTCATTATTCCCGTAGCCGGCTACTTTTTTCATCGAGACCGATATTTTACAGTAAGAATTGCCGCCGGAATTCTGGCGGGATTATTATCGCTATTCTTTTATTTTCAGGATTGAGACAACCTCTGAAAAAGCTAAGACACTACCAGTTAATAGATTCCCTTAACCGCACCGTCAGTTAATTTGATGAAGTAAATCTTTTTATTTTCGAAATAGTCGATTGACTGTTTGCTGAGCATAACCGGCTGGATGTCGAAATCGGTAAACACTTTATATTTCTTTTCGCCGATGCTTGAATTAAGGTTGGCCCCCTGCTCCAGGAGCAGTTTGCCAAAATGTAACAGGCATTCAAAACCGCGGAACACCATGTCGCTGGGACGCGAGTACATGTTATTTTTAAAATAATTGGCGATGGAAATGCTTGCCTTGTCAGACCTGCCATTGTAGAATGGGGTGCCGTAGAATATCTCCAGGCCTTTATATTCCTTTCCGTCAAAATCCTTGATCACATCCCAGGTTGGCATACCCATTACGTGTACCGGGTGGGTTTCATTTAGGGAAGCCAGGGTTTTGGTGAGGTCTTTTGCGAAAGATTCGCTTAAACTGCCGGCGACGCACATGGTAACCTGATCGCTCGAAAGACTCGCCGCAACCTGCGCGGACGTAAAGTTGCTGTTTAGCGTTACAAATTTGAGCTTTAAGGGTACGGAAGCCGTTGTATTTTCAATCTCGGTAAAATAATTTTTAAGTATATCATCCTGCTTTCCTTTCTGACGGAAAACGATGATGGGGGA
>JBBSSY010000314.1:0-4886 GCA_038241595.1 Chitinophagales bacterium
CGATTGTATCAGGAAACTGCGCCATATTTCTGCAAGCTTCCGGCTATTGAACAGTGAAGACTCCATGTCGCTCCGTTAAGACGACCTAAAGAAAATATTCATTTTTTTTATCTAACCGACATTTACTGTTTGTTATTTACTCCGAGCTCCTGATCTTATCCAGCAACTGGTTCAAGGTCTGCGCCTCTTCCTCCGATAAGTTTTTTAGAATCCCATCCATTTCGTCCTGGTGCGTATCCAGCGTCTTCAGCAAATCCGTGCCTTTCTCGCAGAGCGTAATATCCACCAGGCGTTTATCGGTTGTGCAAACCACCTTTTTTACCAGGCCTTTTATAATCATTCGGTCGACAATTCGACTCGTATCACTCATTTTATCCAGCATCCGCTGGCGGATCTGTAGCGTAGACAAGGGTTGTGCCGCCCCTCTCAGTATCCGAAGGATGTTGAATTGCTGGGAAGTGATGTCGGCCCGGTCGAAAATTGCTTTCATCCGTTCATTCACCCAGTTAGAAGTAAAGATCAGGTTGATCGCCGATTTCTGAAATTCGTTTCCAAAAGTTTTCTGATGAATTTCTGTATTTAAAGTCATGACTCGATGGCGTATTGTTTTAATTTTAAATTTGTTTCCGGCGTTTAACTCCAGACTTTAGCACCTTCACTGCAGTTTGCGCAAATGTCAATATTTTTGCGGCTTTGCAGGATCTTCCGCCGAAATTCCAGATATCCGGGATTGTGCCAAATTTCTTTAAAAGGTTTGCCTTTGAGATCACCGAGTGTATGTTGCGCATCTTTGTCAAAACAGCAGGGCACCACCAACCCATCCCAGGTGATCACCGTTGCATGCCAAAGCCGCCAGCAATGATTTTCCAGGCTGTTCTTAGTTTCTACCGTTCCCGACCCGTTCTTTTTGTACCGGCTGTACTTTTCAATGGTCGGAATAAGCTGGTTTGGGTCATTTTCGTAATCATATATCTGCGCGGTTTTTAGCCACACATCATCCACACCAACTTCTTTAGCAAGTTTTTTTATATCATCCACCTGGTGCTCGTTTGGCTTCACCACCAGGAATTGAAAAAAAACAAAAGGTGTTTTGCTATTGAGTTCTTTTTTCCATTTTACGATGTTACGGGCGCCTTCGATTACTTTATTCAACTTGCCGCCCACCCGGTATTGCTGATATACATCCTGCGTGGTACCGTCGATGGAAATGATCAACCGGTCAAGACCGCTCTCAATCGTTTTACGTGCATTGACATCATTCAGATAATGTGCATTGGTAGAGGTGGCGGTATAAATGCCTTTCGAAGATGCATATTTAACCATTTCTAAAAAAGCCGGGTTGAGATACGGCTCACCCTGGAAATAGAAGACCAGGTATAGCAGGTCTTTGTACAGTTGGTCGATTGTTTCTTTGAAAAAATCATTTTGAAGCATGCCCGTAGGACGCGTAAAGGCGCGCAGTCCGCTTGGGCATTCAGGGCATCGCAGGTTGCAGGAAGTGGTTGGCTCAAAGGAAATTGAAATGGGATAACCCCACTGAACCGGCTTTTTAGTCCATTTGCTGATGTAATAACTACTCAACACACGAGTTGCGTTCCATACCCTGCGAACACTTAACTTAGAAACAAGGTTAACACTATCTGTCAGGTTCCACTTTATCATATTCGGTGTAAAAGTACTGTTTGCAGGCAAAAGACCCGTGAATCATTACAAAGGGTCATTATTACCTAGGGCGGGCTTTGAAACTTCGACTCAGAGAAATAAAAAATTCACAGTAGGTTTGTTAGTAATAAAAAGACTATCTAGTCGTCCGTCAATAAAGTTATACTGTTATGTTGAGATACATTGTGCGCAGATCGATACTAAAATCAAGTTTTTTTCTTTTCCTTGCCACCATTTCCTTTTTGAAAACCTTCGCGGATGAAGGCATGTGGTTGCCCATGCTGCTCGGTCAGCAGGTGTATGCAGACATGGTAAAAAAGGGTCTTAAACTTACCAAAGACCAGCTGTATAATATCAACAAACCGTCGGTTAAAGATGCGGTCATTATTTTCGGCAATGGGTGTACCGGTGAAATCGTTAGCGCCGAGGGACTGATTTTTACCAATCACCACTGCGGGTACGCTGCCATCGCAAGTGCAAGCTCCATTGAACACAACTACCTGCGCGACGGTTTTTACGCGATGAAAAAAACGGACGAAATCCCGTCCAGAATGCTAACGGTGCAGTTCCTCCTGAAGGTAGAAGACGTCACGAAGGAAGTAGATTCCGCACTCGGCAAGCTTAGCGGGGTAGAACGCGCCGCGCGGCAGTCAGAAACAATTGCCGCCATCAATCAACGATTTTCCTATACGGCAAAAAGCATTGAAGCCAGGGTGAGCCCGCTGTTCAAGAGCAACCAGTTCCTGGTTTTTGTTTACCAGCGATATAAAGATATTCGGCTCGTGGGCGCGCCGCCGGAAAGTATTGGTAAATTTGGCGGCGATACGGACAACTGGGAATGGCCGCGACATACCGGCGATTTTTCGGTATTTCGCGTTTATGCATCAAAAACGGGCGCCCCGGTGGATTACAGCACCGATAACGTTCCGCTGAAACCAAAATACTTTTTACCGGTTTCGATCAAAGGCGTAAAAGACAACGATTTCGCGATGATCTTCGGATACCCGGGAAGTACCAACCGCTATGAAAGTTCGTTCGGCGTAAAACTCGCCACCGACATCAACAACCCTGCGCTGGTAAAACTTCGCGACGCGCGCCTGAAATCGATGTTTGAAGAAATGAAAAAGGACCCGGCGGTTAAACTGCAGCTGGCTTCCGATTACGCAAGCATCGCCAATTACTGGAAGTTTTATGACGGCGAAACAAAACAATTGCTTAAGTATAAGATCTTTGAAAAGAAACAGCAGGACGAAAAGAATTTCCAGGCTTGGACCACCGGCAAAACAGACTACCAAAATATCATTGCCGACTGGAGCAAAGCGTACGATGCCTGGCGGCCATATGCGAAACACCGGGTATACCTGAACGAAGGCGTTTTTGGCTCTCCCCTGGCCGCTTTTGCGGGCTCGCTTTTACAGCTGGAACGGGTACTCATCAGCACCGGCATTAAACCGGATGAAACGAAAAGAACACTGGAAGATGTCACCGCACGCCGGAAACTGTTCCTCGAATCTGAAAACAAGGTGTCTGACCAACGTATCCTGGCCGCCACTGCCATGATGTTTTATACAGATATTGACCAGAGCCAGCATCCCATCGGTTTTTTTGAAAATATGAAAGGTAGTTTCGGCGACCTGGCCAATCCCGACACCTACAAAAAATGGGCGGCTGCCGTGTTTAGCTCAACAATCATTTTTGATGACGCCAGGTGGAATGCCTTTATTAAAAATCCAAATGCAGACGTGCTGCAAAAAGACATGGCCTTTGCCTATGCAAGCGCCTTTATAAAAAATTTCAACAGCAAATACCAGTTATTCTTTCAACAGTTCAATACCCGTAACAACGACCTTGGCCGGATGTACCTGAAGGGCATCATGCAAAAAGATCCGGCAAAACTGATGTATCCCGATGCCACTTTCACCATGCGATTGAGTTATGGTCAGGTTAAAAGTTACCAGCCACGCGACGGCGTGAAATATGACTATGTCTCCACGTTGAAAGGTGCCATTGATAAATACATCCCCGGCGACTACGAATTTGACCTGCCCGCTAAATTGCTTGAACTCGCAGCAAAAAAAGACTTCGGACAATACATCGATAAACAGCGAAACGACCTGGTCGTCAACTTTATTACCACCAACGACATTACCGGCGGCAACTCCGGATCGCCCGTACTCAACGGAAAAGGAGAACTGATCGGGCTCGCTTTTGACGGCAATTACGAAGCGCTCAGTCATAAGATTGCCTTCGACAAAGACCTTAACCGCACAATATGCGTAGATATCCGTTATGTGTTGTGGTGCATCGATAAACTAGGCGGTGCCGGAAATATCATTAAAGAACTAACCCTGAAATAATTTGCCAAACGAACCTGAAATACCAGCCATGAATAAGATCAACAAAATTGCGCTTCTTGTAGACGGGGACAATGCGCCGCCAAAACTGATCAACCTGATCCTGGAGGAAGCGTCTAAATATGGAAAAGTAACCATCCGCCGCGTGTACGGGGACTGGACAAAACCGCAGATGAATTCCTGGAAAACGATCCTGAACGAAATGGCGTTCAACCCGATACAAAAGTTTTCGTATACGACCGGTAAAAACTCCACCGACAGCGCGCTCATCATCGATGCAATGGACATTCTCCACGATAATCTCGTGGAAGGGTTTTGTATTGTTTCCAGCGACAGCGATTATACGGGTTTGGCAAAAAGAATCCGGGAAGAGGGCATCTTTGTCATGGGAAT
Source organism: Chitinophagales bacterium (assembly GCA_038241595.1). GTDB lineage: Bacteria > Bacteroidota > Bacteroidia > Chitinophagales > Chitinophagaceae > JADCRZ01. The sequence goes on from JBBSSY010000314.1 coordinate 4,410, forward strand.
TGGGGAAAAGAAAACACCAAACGCCTTTGTAAAGTCTTGCGAGATTTTTACTTATGTCGAGAACCTTGAGGTGATCGAAGTGGCGCCGGCCGCACCGGACAAACCGGATCGAAAACGCCCGCAAAAGGCCAAGATAAATGTTCCCCTGAATATGAACCTGATCAACAAGGCTTTTGATATGTCTACCAATGAATCAAATGAGGTAAATATTTCAACCATTGGACTAAATTTAAGAAAACTCGACCCCAGCTTCGACAGCCGTACCTATGGATTTAAAACAATCACCATTTTATTTGCAAACTTGCCGGACTTTGAAGTCGTTGAAAACATGGTCAACGGCAGGAACCACCCGGTGCTGAAACGTAAATAAAGCGCGATAACTTTAATAAATCTCCCATTCAGAATAGTCCGGGGCACAAAAAAAGCATACGTTAGTATGCTTTTGAACATTTCCTGCCTATTGATCTTGTTACCTTC
>JBBSSY010000315.1:0-4851 GCA_038241595.1 Chitinophagales bacterium
ATTCCTGTTGATATTCGTTTCTTCGACATGCTGGAAACATTTAACTGGGAGATTAAGGGAAGCACGATAATCCCATTTCGCTGGATTCTAAAGGGATATTCATTGTCACCATGGCTGGATCCACGCATTTTTCTCACTTGTAACCGCCTGGTTGCAATCTGGTTAACGACGCGATTGTCGAGGACAATGACACAATCGGCCAAATACTGTTCAAGGCCAGGTTCCAAAATGCTTCCGGCTTTCGCTTCCGCAGTAATGATCGCGGTCACATTAATTTCTTTCAACCAGGTGAAAAGACGGCTCATTTCTGCGCGTAATATTTTCGCGTCGAGGTTTTGGAAGATGGAGTCAATCGAATCGAGTACAATACGCTTTGCCGAAGTATGCTCCACCGCATGTTTTAAACGTGCAAACAATCCGTCCAGGTCATAGTTCCCGGTCGCAACCGCGGTATGTTTATTCATATCCACGTGCTCGATATAGATTTTTTTCTTCTTTACCAGGTCCGCGAGGTTGAAGTCAAGCGATGCCATATTGCGGGAAATATCCATCCCTGACTCCTCGAACGACATGAAAACACCGGGTTCGTTGAAAACTATGGCACCTTTTATTAAAAATTCCATCGACATGACCGTTTTTCCCGAACCGGCACTGCCTATGAGTATGGTTGGTCTGTTTGCAGGAAGTCCGCCGTTCAGGATCTCATCCAGTCCGATGATACCCGTAGGTGTTTTTTTAAGCCCAGGAGCGGGGGATACCGGCGTTTTTGAGCGGTGCATTTGATTCTATTAGTGATGAACAATATAGGACTGCGCGCAACATGTGGTTGCCTGATTAAGCTACGGGATCAATACAATAAAAAGTAGAAAAAGAAGGAAATCCTGTCGGTGCATCGTCTTAAACCTCGGGCTTTTAGCTGTAATTTTTTTTAAAAATAGTAAAAACCTCTTGAAACTTTTATACGATTAACCTACGAACACGAGAATATAATATAGATTTTAATTCAATACCGTAATACCCTGCTAAGGCCCTAAGGGTTACTACTTATTGCTAATAGCGTTTTTCATTGGTGTATATTATTTATCAAGGCGGCTTGATCAACGGGTTGCCCTAATTTGAGCATTTTGTCATCCTAGTTTCTAACGGTAATGCATGGTTGACACGCAAATACCCAATGGTAAACAATACCGAAAATTTTTAATCTTGCCAGGTACAGATGCAGACTGGAACAATACAGTTTTATCTAACAAACCCTCTTTACTTCCATATTCAGTAAGTGTCCCAGCTTCTGAATTTTATCACTGATATGCCCGATACCCACCGCACAATGATGCGCCGGACCATGACTGTTCCACTCGTTTACAAAACGTCGCGCGCCGATCGGGAATCTATACCGGCTGTTGGTATTGCCAATTTGAAGAATCGGTCCGGCGACAGATTCCGCCTCTGCAACCAGCAACATTAGTTTGCCAGTGCCTGTTTCAACCACCGACAGCAGGGTCACCGGACCGTTTTTTACAGACATTTCCACAGAAAGGCCGCTGCCAACTTTTCCATGGTAAACGCCCAGCGGCCGAACGATGATTTTTCCTTCGGCGATGGCAATGTGGCCGGGACCATCATGTCCCATCAACACCACGTCGTCGGTGAAATCCATGGCGTAATATTCAGTGAAAGAGCCACCTGCGCCAAAGCTGTCCATAATCTTCATAGCCTGTGCATTTTTGATCTCATACTCGCCGGCCACGGGGATGCCTTTTGCCGTCAGCAACGAATTGCCGACAATTATGGATGCGATCGCCGCTTCATTTTCTACGTTGCCGGTGCCTTTATAATAATAAGCCATAGAACCAAGGTGATATTGCTCCACCAGGCGGTCAAGCGCAACCGAAGTGATCGCGGCCTTCTCCAGTTCTTCCCTGGAGCAATCCCCATGTACCTCAAAGGTTTCCCGAAAAAGTGTAATACGTGCTGCCGTTTCATTTGGCGTGACCTGTCGACGATGGGCAACCAACTCTTCTACCTCGATCAATTCAATATGACCACCGAAATGGGCATGCTGCAACGTGAGGTCGGAGTAGATGTCGAGCATACCGCTGTAATAGTGGCCCATGCAACCCATGCGGTTATAAAATAAGGTATGGGCTACTTTTGCGGCTTCCACCCATTGCCCGATCTCGTTCCAGCCTTCCGGATCATTGTGCAACATGCCAGTTACCTGGTGAAATTTTATCCCCGTCCGTTTGAAAACGTTTGCCAGTTCCGGCACCGGGCATGCCGAGCAGTACGCCAGCCATTCCCCGGTCATTTTGGTACGGTCGGTCATTCGGTTGAAGGTTGCATAATCAATCGCCGCTGCCGGAGCTAGGTTGAGGATAATAACGGGCACGCCTGCACGCTGCACCACGGGCAACACCGTCGATGACAACGCATAGGTCGTTACATGCAAAAAAATGATGCTTACATCCTGCTGCCGGAACAATCGGCCTGCTTCAAAGGCCTTGTCGACGTTGTCTACCAGGCCGGCATTTACAATCCCCGGGCTTATGGCGGCCAGTTTATTCTCCACGATGGACAGATAGCCGTCGAGCCGCTCTTTTAAACCGTCGAACTGCGGCCAGTACGTGTCGAGGCCGATGCCGAATAATCCGATCTTGAGGGGATATGATTGCATGACTTGTCGAATTTAAAAGCAATGATTCATTGAAAGTATTTAGCAATCAGCAGTCAGCAATCAGCAATCAGAAGAAATTTGACAATTGGCTCGGAAAGTGAGCTACGCTGATATTTAATACAGGTTAACTAAGCTCGATCGGCTCGGCGGGTGAAGTGTTTGTCAGAAGCAGAATTTACAGGATTAAATAATTTACAGAATTGTTCGTGATTTTTTCATTTTCCGCGAGGACGTCACTTGAAGCTCAAAGAACATTTAACGGGAAAAACTGGCGGGGGAGTCCGACTGCCATCGCAATTACGTTCAATTCTGAAAATTATTTAATCCTGTAAATTCTGCTCCAGACGAACTACCCGCGTCGGATGCGACAACTTGAAATCCTCCTTGCGCCGATTCACCTGTATTCGGGTATTCACATAACCTTTCCGGTATTTTTTGACCCGCGCATCAAAAGCAACCACATCTCCTTTTACCAATTTTAATTCCTGAAACGCCGCCGTTTCTGCCAGCCAGATGTGATCGGCCACCACACGCCCGTCACAGGAAACCTGTTTAAACAACAGGGTCGTCGTGTCATGTCCCTTATAATGTTTGGTGCCGTATGACTGAAAGACCGCCTGGAATCGTGCTCTTTCCTGGTCCATTGCAGAAAGCTCGGTGCGCATACCCGTAAACTACTAACTTTGATCCAATGAAGCACCTCGCTGCGCTAAATAAATATTTCTGGAAGTACCACTATCGATTTTTGTTGGGAATCATCTTCATCGTCGTATCCAACTATTTCCGCATCCTCGCCCCACAGGTAACCGGCTATGTAATCGACGCCGTTGAAAGACACCTGCCGGGTTACCAGGCACGACATTCCGTAGTAGCCTATGATCCACTGGTGAAGTACTTCGTGCAATTTACCGAGTCATCCCGTTTTTCATTCAGCGACGTCGTAGCACTATGTGGCATCACCCTCATCGTGCTGGCATTGCTCGGCGGTTTCTTTATGTTCCTGATGCGACAGACCATTATTGTAATGAGCCGCCACATTGAATATGACCAGAAAAACGAAGTGTACAGCCACTATCAGCAACTGGATACAAACTTTTATAAAAGGCACAGCACCGGCGACATGATGAACCGCATCACCGAAGATGTCAGCCGCGTGCGCATGTATACCGGACCGGCGCTGATGTATTTTATCAACCTCGCCGCCACGATTGGATTCTGCGTGTTTTATATGTGGAGCAAGAACAGGATGCTGACGATTTATGTGTTGTCGCCACTGCCGCTACTGGCATTTACCATCTACTATGTGAATACCATCATTAATAAAAAGAGCGAGAGCATACAGGCGTTGCTCAGCGATCTAACAACCGGTGCGCAGGAATCATATTCAGGCATTCGCGTGATCAAATCGTTTGTACAAGAAAAGGCGATGTTCGGTTTTTTCGATAAGAACAGCGAAGACTATAGAAACAACGCGCTGAGCCTTGCCCGGGTGGAATCCGTTTATTTTCCGGCCATGGCGCTGATGATCGGTCTGAGCACCTTGCTTACCATCCTGATCGGCGGCATGTATGCCATTCACGGCGACCAGGAAGTAACCACCGGTACCATCGCCGAATTTGTGATGTATGTAAACATGCTGACCTTTCCAGTAAGTGCCATCGGCTGGACCGCCAGCATGATCCAGCGTGGCTCCACGTCGCAGCGCAGGCTCAATGAATTCCTGCTCACCAAGCCAACAATTGAAAACCCGGTAGACGCAAAAAAGAAAATACTCACCGGTGCCATCTCCTTCGACAACCTTGATTTTATCTACCCGGACACAGGCATCCATGCCATAAAAAACTTTACGCTGCACATTAAGAAAGGGGAGAAGATTGCGATAATCGGTCGCACGGGCAGCGGCAAAACTACCCTTGCCCAAATGCTGCTTCGAATGTACGACCCAATGAAAGGGAGTATCTCAATAGACGGACTTAACATCAATAAAATGGATTTACCTTTTCTACGCCAGCAGATCAGTTATGTACCGCAAGATGTTTTTTTATTCAGTGACACGATCGCCGGCAATATAAAATTCGGCTTGTCGGAAGTTGCGGAGGGTAGGGTAGAGGAAGCGGCACGCATGGCTGTTGTAGATAACGAAATCCGGGGCCTGTCACACAGATATGAAACCATTG
>JBBSSY010000316.1:0-4847 GCA_038241595.1 Chitinophagales bacterium
CGTTCAAGAAAACGACTTCCGACAAATTATTCATGGAGATTGGCAGGCACATCAAAACGCTCAATCCCAAACTGATTATTGATTCATACGTAGATGCCGGCGTTGATATGATTGCCAGTGAATCGGGCGCCTCGTTGTCGCCGGAATATGAATGGACCTATTCTGCGACCGATAATGTAAAACGGGTACTCGGTTCCTACAAGGATCGTGCGCCCAGCAACCTGCTGATTTATTTCCAGGCGATTGGTTACCGGCATATCGGCACTTCGCCGAACCTGGCAAAAGTATGGATGCTGGAAAATATGTTGCAGGGTGCGCCGATGGGTTTTGTGGTGGTTGGTACACTGGTTAATTATGAGGATCGTGTCTTTATACCAACACTGAATGACCTGTACGGTTTCCAGAAAAAAAATGAGAAACTCTTTACCAACCTGCAGGCGCAGAGTAAGATTGCGCTGATCCGCGGCTCGCGGGACGAATATGAAGGCATGATCAAATTGTTGACGGAGGAGCACATCATGTTCGATGTGATTGAGCCGTCTGCTGTGGGCAGTCCGCGTGCGCCACGTCCATTGCAGGATTATGATGCGTTGATCCTGGGTGATGTCACTGCCATGGATGAAACTTTGATTTCCGTCCTTGATAATTATGTCAGGAATGGCGGGAAGATGCTAACTACTGCGTTTACATCTACCAGTGATGAATTCGGCAAACCGCTGAACGCCATCCGGCTGAAGTCGCTGGGTGTAGCGCCGGCGTTTACCCGTTTCAAACAGGCCCAATCGACGTACCTGAAAATCTCGGACAAGGATATGGCGGCGTTGTCGAGTGATAAATTTAAGGATTTTACGCTGATGATGATGTATTCGGATTTCTTAAAATGCAAGCCAAGTGGCAGCACGGTCAGTTATATGAAGTTATTGCCTGAGACCCGTTTTGGTCCGCCTGAGAAATCGTATTATACTGCGGAAAACATAACTGATTTCGCGGGTGTTTTCAGCAACGATTATGGCAGGGGCAAGTCGGTGTATATCCCGTGGGCATTGGGTGCGCAGTATCATTTCAAGGGCAACTATGCACATCGTGCGTTGTTTGTATCCGCGCTTGAAAACCTGTTAAAAGTGAGTCGTGTCATTGAAACCAATGCATCGCCGCTGATCGAGATGACGCGCCAGTCGAACCGCAATGGCGCTTTCGAGTGGATTGGTCTCATCAATCATACCGGCCAGATAGGCGGCTCGTTCCGCGAGCCCGTGACGATCCGCAATACCAGTATTCGTTTTAGGCCGCTCAAGCCTGTGAAGTCGGTGCAGGCCATGCGTTCGGGCAAACCGCTTGCGTTTAAGCAGGTGGGTGAATGGCTAGAGGTTAGTGTTCCCGAGGTGAAAGATTTTGAGATGGTGGTTTGTGTGTATTAGGGGTAGAATTTGAAGTGCGCATGATATAAAATTGGTTTCCCCTCCTATCAGGAGGGGTGCTTTTGCGAAGCAAAAGCGGGGTGGTGAGTTAGGTTGCCATCTGTCGCAGGCACCGAATAATCATCACTCAATCCACAAAAGTTTACTAATTTCTTTCAATACAATGGCCGTCTCCTCAAAGATCATCCTGTTCTCAAATCGTAATATTCTAAATCCCAGCTTTTTAAGTCGTGCATCCCTCGCTGCATCATATTCCTGACCTCCCGTACCGTAATGATCTTTTCCATCTAATTCAACAATTAATTTTTCCTGCGGACAGTAAAAATCCACAATGTAATTTTCTATACTGTGCTGCCGCCTGAATTTTTTGCCATACAGTTTTCTTGCTTTTAAATGATGCCACAAAGTGGCTTCAGCAGATGTGCTGTTGGTTCTTAATTCCATTCGCTTTTCTTTCAGGTGTTTCCAATTGTGAATGTTTTCATACATGAGGTAAACATATAAATAAAGCGACCTGCGTTAAACCGCTAAAGAACCCTTTTTTCTGTTCAAAAAACCTAACACACCACCCCGCTTTTGCTTCGCAAAAGCACCCCTCCTGATAGGAGGGGAAACCTTTTGAAGATTATTTTTTGTTCCTGTAGGGTATTTATCCCGTCTGCTCGTATCAACTATTGCAGGCCATCGCTCAGAACGGGTGGTGATCACAATTACTACAAACACTAAATCAACTGAATCAAATAATGGCTAGATTGCCAACCAGAAAGTTTTTTAAAAGAGCGGACTGCTGATAGCTGATACCTGAGAGCTAAAACATAACCGATCCTGGACAACCATGCATATCCTCATTGCACCGAATGCGTTTAAACACAGCCTGAATGCCGAAGAAGTGGCCACCGCCATCAGCGACGGTTTGCAGCAAAGCAAATTATCATGTACCTGTGAATGTTTTCCTGTCGGCGACGGGGGCGATGGCACGGCTGAACTGATCATTAAAAAACGCGGCGGCGAGCTCGTCTTTGCCGATGTACAGGACCCGCTCGGCAGAACGATCAACACGTCATTCGGACTGATAGACGATGGTAAAACCGCCATCATTGAAATGGCCAACGCCTCCGGACTGCGCCTGCTCGCTGGCGACGAACTAAACCCCCTGATCGCTTCGTCCTATGGCACCGGGCAACAGATCCGGATCGCGATGGACAAAGGCGCCACGAAGATCGTTATTGGCATGGGCGGATCGGCCACCGTGGATGGCGCAACCGGTATCCTTCTTGCCCTGGGGGCGCGTTTCCTCGATGCGGGTGGCAACGAGCTGGCAGGCCTGCCGGAGCGACTCGTGGAACTCGCAACCATCGATATATCGGGCATGGATAAACGCATAAACGACTGCGAGGTAGTGGTGCTTTGCGATGTAGACAACCTGCTGTTGGGATCGAACGGCTCCGCGGCCATTTTTGGACCGCAGAAAGGGGCGTCGCCCGAGGGCGTCATTAAGCTCGATCAGTCTCTCGCCGCTTTTGCGCGGGTGGGCCTGGCTCAAACAGGCAGGGATATGGCGGCCGTTAAATACGGCGGAACCGCCGGTGGAGCCGCCGCCGGTCTATACGCATATATCAATGCAACGCTCGCCAATGGCATCGATTACTTCCTGGAACTGACGGGCTTCGACGCGTCGCTGCAGAAAGCCGATTTTGTATTCACGGGCGAAGGCAGCATCGACGAACAAACGCTGCAAGGCAAAGGGCCCTACGGCGTAGCGGCTAAAGCCAAAGCAAAAGGGATACCGGTGATTGCCCTGGCCGGCAAAGTGCCGCTTGTAAAAAACAATCAACTGCAGGAATACTTCGATGTGTTGCTGTCCATCGGTAATGAACCCTTCGAGCTGGCTACAGCACTGAAATGCACCACGGAAAATATAATCAGAACATCCTGGGAAACCGGCAATATGCTCGCCATCCGGCGATCGGCAACATAATATTTAATTTGGATCAAAACGATTGAATCATTTCGCACAATAGTCATAGAATGCCCCAACAACGACGCTTCCATCATGCAATAATTACGGTACTTTTTTGCGTGGTATCAATCCATGTCACTTCCCAGCAAAATTCCATTGCGGTTGTTAATGATGCTACCAATGAACAAACTTCTTTCGCGGCGCGCGATATTGTTCAGTCTGCCAAAGACAACGGTTACACCGCTACCATCATGCCACCCGGCGGAAGCGGGGCAGTGGCGGCAATCACCATAATTTTTATTACGGATTCTGCGCAGGCACTTAAAACAGCGGGTGCGGAAGGCTTGAAAACACCGGCTTCCCTATCCTGGCAATCATATGCCATTCGCGTAAAAAACAAGGGTCGCCAGAAGATGATCTATGTGCTGGCCGGGAGCGCCGCGGGAGCCATGTATGGCGGGCTGGATCTTGCAGAAGCCATCCGTTTGAAAACCATTTCAACGCAGGCAGCATCAGACAACAAACCGTATCTTGAACGGCGCGGTATCAAATTCAATATCCCGCTGGATTTGCGCACGCCGAGTTACAGCGATATGAGCGATGCCGGTCAACAAAATATTCCAGTAATGTGGGATTTCACTTTCTGGCAACAGCAGCTGGATGAAATGGCGCGTGACCGGTACAATGTACTTTCACTGTGGAACCTCCATCCTTTTCCCTCTATCGTAAAAGTGCCCGAATTTCCCGAGGTTGCGCTACAGGATGTATGGCGAACCAATGTAAAACTGCACGATCATTACAGTCTTAACGGTGATGGTTACGTGACACCGGACCTGCTCGCGGACCATGAAGTAGTGGTGAAGATGTCAATGGATGATAAGATCGCGTTCTGGAAAAAAGTAATGGCCTATGCAAAAGACCGTGGCATCGAAGTGTACTGGTTTACGTGGAACATCTTTACCTACGGCGCGGAAGGCAAACATGGCATCGACGACCGCCAGGACAACGATACGACCATCGCTTATTTCCGCGCAGCGGTGCGGGAAATGGTCACAACCTACCCCGACCTGGCTGGTGTAGGCATCACCGCGGGTGAACACATGACCGGTGCCAAATCAAAGTACACCAATGAACAATGGCTGGGGAAAACCTACGGCCAGGGTGTAAAAGACGCGCTGGCCAAGGACCCGAAACGGAGTTTTCGCCTGATACACCGGTTTCACCAGACGAACCTGCGCGAGATCCAGGACGCTTTCCACGATTACCCCGGACCGTTTGACCTGAGCTTGAAATACGCCATTGCACACATGTATGCCATTCCCAATCCAGCGTTCGTTAAACCGGCGATGAGCCTGTTCTCCGAAAAATTAAAAACCTGGATGACTTTGCGAAACGATGATATATACAGTTTCCGCTGGGGCAACCCGAATTTCGCACGCACTTTTATAAAGTCCATCCCCGAACCTGAA
>JBBSSY010000317.1:0-4814 GCA_038241595.1 Chitinophagales bacterium
CCTGGAGAAGATCTACAATAAGAATGCGTCCAGGTTATTCGCGATGAACAAGATCAAATAAAATCTTACTATCAAATTATAAAAACCACAAAGCATGAGTACCAACAATTACGATCGCAGGGACTTTTTAAAATACTCTACTGCAGCCATGGGCGGCGTTGCACTCTCAGGACTTGGTTTACCTGCTGACGCCATGACCAAAGCGGCCAATGACAAACCCATCCGCCTCGGCTTCATCGGTATAGGCGGCCGGGGATCTTATCACCTTGATACGGCACTGGGTATGGAGGGAGTAGAAGTGCCGGCCATCTGTGAATTAAAACCTGAAAGACTGTATACAGCGAAGCGCTGGATTGAAGAATCCGGTCGGCCAACGCCGAAATTATATGATAAGGGTCCGACCGATTTTAAAAGGCTCTGTGCCGAGGAAAAACTCGATGCGGTGATCTGCTCCACATCCTGGGAATGGCATACGCCGATCTGTCTTGCGGCGATGCGGAACGGCAAACATGCCGTGTCTGAAGTGCCAATCGCGATCACAGTGGAAGAAGCCTGGGAGCTGGTAGAAACGTATGAAAAAACCGGCAAATGGGCGACACTCGCCCTCGAACAGGCCATGTTGGAATCGGGCGACGGGCTCACGCTGCTGAATATGGTGCAAAGCGGTTTGCTGGGTGATATACTGCAGGCCGAGGGGGGGTATGTGCACGACCTGCGGCTGGTGAAATTTGACCCCGAACGTGAACCGTGGCGTTTAGCCTACGACGTTACCCATAACGGCAACCTGTACCCGGACCACCCGATGAACCGCATTATGGCGTATACCAATATCAACCATGGCGACCGGCTTGATCACCTCGTGTCGATGAGTTCGAAAAGCGTTATGCTCAATAAATATGCTGCGCTGAATTACGGTCCGGAGAGTTTGTATGCCACCAAGAAAATGACGCAGGGCGATTGCAACACCACGCTCATCCATACCGAGAATGGCAAATTGATTACGCTGAATTACGATACCAATACACCGCACCCGCGTGAACTCTTCCGCATCCAGGGCACCAAGGGTATTTTCCTTGGTGGCAGTGCGCTGGAAGGTCCCAAGATATATATTGAAGGCATGAGTCCTAAGGAACACAGCTGGGAACCGGCCGAAAAATACCTGCAGGAATTTAAACACCCGCTGTTGACCAATTACAACCCGACGCCGAGGAAAACGGCGATCCGTGGTCATGGTGGTAACGGCACGAAATTACCGCTCACGTGGCACCTGCTGGTGAAGGCACTGCGCGAAGACAAAATGCCTTACTTTGATGTGTATGATTCTGTTGTAAGCAGCGTCATCTTCCCGCTTTCGAACCAGTCCGTGGCCGCAAAAAGCAAGACCGTCGATGTGCCTGATTTTACCAAAGGCAAATGGAAAACGCGCCCACCGATGGCATTTGCCAAACAAGGATTTTGACAAGCCGTTTCCGGGGATCATCCCGTTTCTATGACAACTAATAATCGTTATGCTATCCATTAAATCCATTGGCTATGGTTGCCTGCTGGCAGCCGGTATTTTGTTGCAAGGATGCGGCGACAGCCCGCAGCAGGCCGCCGTGGCGGCAACCACCGACACGACAGCCTATTATACCGAAGCCGATTTTGCAACCGTAAAGAAATTTAATACGCACATTCACATCAGCGTGTTCGACAGCCTCTTTTTTAAACAGGCGAAAGCCGATAATTTCCGCTTTCTCACCGTCAATGTCGATGCAGGGCATGCCACCGTGGAATCGCAACAGGCCGCCGCGTTAAAATTGATCAAGGCCTTTCCGGGTGAGGTGTTCTATGCGACGAGCTTTTCAGTAAAAAATTTTAATGCACCCGGCTGGCAGCAACATACACTTGATTATCTTAAAAATTCATTCAGGCAGGGGGCCATCGCGGTGAAAGTGTGGAAGAACATCGGCATGGACTTAAAAGACAAATCGGGCAAATTTGTCATGATCGACAACCCGGTATTTGATCCCATCATCGACCTCATAGAAAAAAACAACGTTACATTGATCGGTCATCTTGGCGAACCACGCAATGCCTGGCTCCCCGTGGAAGACATGACGGTATCGGGCGATAAAAATTATTTTACCGCGCACCCGCAGTTCCACATGTACCTGCATCCTGAATACCCCAGTTATATGGACCAGGTGAATGCACGGGATCACATGCTGGAGAAACACCCGAATATTCGCTTTATTGGTGCGCACCTCGGCAGCCTCGAATGGAATGTGGATTCACTGGCCAGCCGGCTGGATAGGTTCCCGAACATGGCGGTGGACATGGCCGAGCGCATCTCGCATTTCCAGTTCCAGGCCGTTACGGACTGGAAACGGGTACACGATTTTTTTATCAAGTACCAGGATCGGCTGATCTATGCAACCGATGAAGGCGTCAGCGATGTAAGAAAGGCGTCGGAAGCTGCCAAAGCAGCGCACGAAAACTGGTTGCGGCACTGGAAATTTTTTACATCGGCCGGCGCGATGAAGGTGCCCAAGGTGGAAAAACCGTTTAACGGTCTGCACCTGCCGAAAGAAGTGGTTGATAAGATCTATTTAAAAAATGCCGAAAAATGGCTGCCGCCGATCGCTAAAAATGAGTAAAGCGGTTATGCAGCAAAGACTGTATTTTCATTCCGCGGCGAATCGTATAGCTGGCGTTCATCAGAACCCGGAGACGAACCATTTTTACGGGGAAAGCAGGAATGACATTAATCACTGAATTGTAATTTATGAACGGCATTGGGAGATCTTTTAATCATCGCATTCTTGTTGCAGGCTTATTTGTATTATTCTATTCGCATGGGTGGGAGGGTTCGTCCCAGACGGCCGTTCCTGCACCTTTGTTTTATACGCTGGCTGATTTTGACTCGGTCAAAAAATTCGACACGCACATCCACCTGAATACGATGGACACCGCCTTTATTCAACAGGCAAAAGCCGACAATTTCCACTTCCTTGACATCGTAGACGACCGGCCGTTTGGCATCAACCGCAAGGAACAGGAGAAAATCGCCCTGCACCAGGTGCAATCGTTTCCAGGTACCGTTTTTTATGCCGCCACTTTTTCGGTTCGCAACTGGGCGGATGCTAACTGGAACGAACAGGCGCTGCAGGAAATTAAACGCGCCATGTCCGCCGGGGCCGTCGCCATCAAGGTTTGGAAAAATGTGGGCATGGAACAAAAAGACAGCGCCGGCAAATTCATTATGATCGACAACCCGCGTTTTGACCCCCTGCTGGATTATCTCGCTAAAAACAACATCCCGCTCGTGGCGCACCTGGGCGAACCAAAAGACTGCTGGCTGCCGCTGGATAAAATGGTGCTGCACAAAGGATATTACAGCCAGCATCCCGAGTATCACATGTATGTACACCCGGAGTATCCATCCTACGACGATCATATCAATGCGCGCGATCACATGTTGGAAAAACACCCCGATCTTCATTTTATCGGCGCCCATCTCGGCAGCCTTGAATGGAGCCTGGTGGAACTGGCAAAGAGGCTGGATAAATTTTCCAATATGGCGGTAGATTTGTCACGCATGCCGGAAATCTTCCTGCATACAAAAAACAACCGGCAGCAGACGCGTGACTTTTTCATCAGGTACCAGGACCGGCTCCTGTATGCAACCGATGTGCAGGTAGCCGCCACGAGTGATCCTGTTGCCATGAATAAAAGCATGCATGAGAACCGGGTCAAAAACTGGCGCTTTTTTGCAACCGATGATACGCTCCGGGCTTCAGGAATTGAAGGCCCTTTTAAAGGACTGCAACTGCCGAAAGAGGTAGTTGATAAAATATACCGGAAGAATGCCGAAAAATGGCTTCCCGGTGTTTTAAAAAAGAATGGTTGATTGTCTTGGCTACATGCTAAGAGCCAATACATCATTGCTGATGGCTGATTGCTGATTACTGATTGCTGATTGCTGATTGCTGATTGCTGATTACTGATGGCTGATTACTGATGGCTGATTGCTGATTGCCGATCCTCATCAGCCAAAAAAACGAATCAAATGACACCACATACGCAGGCCATCGACACCCGAACCACCGAGCCGCCGGAAGCCACCGGTGCCGTGGTAAACCCCGCGATGCCGGTCCGCCGCATTGCCTCCGTAGATGTTTATCGCGGTTTGGTCATGCTGCTGATGATGGGCGAAGTCTTGTCGCTGCAATCGGTGTCAGATGCGCTGCCTGGCAGTACGTTCTGGCAAATACTCGCTTTTAACCAGAGCCATGTAGCGTGGAGCTGGTTGTCGTTGCACGACATGATCCAGCCATCGTTTACCTTCCTGGTCGGCGTGGTACTGCCGTTCTCGATTGCGGGGCGCAGGAATAACGGAGCCACTTTCAACTCAGTGATCATGCATGCCATCAGACGCTCGCTGATCCTGATCTTCCTGGGCATCTTCCTGCGGTCGATGCACGCCAAACAAACGTATTTCACTTTCGAAGATACCCTCAGCCAGATCGGCCTCGGTTATACGTTCCTGGTAGTATTGTCTTTTTATTCATCCCGGGTTCAACTGACTGCCCTGGTCGTTTTGCTGGTTGGTTACTGGCTCGCCTTTGTGTTGTACCCGTTGCCCGGTGCCGGTTTCGATTATGCATCGGCGGGAGTGGATCCAAACTGGCCATATAACTTCCAGGGCCTTGCTGCACACTGGAATAAAAATACCAATATGGCCTGGGCCTTCGACCGGTGGTTCCTGAATTTGTTCCCCCGTGAATCACCATTCCTGCGCAATAGCGGCGGTTATTCCACGCTTAGTTTTA
>JBBSSY010000318.1:0-4813 GCA_038241595.1 Chitinophagales bacterium
AAAGAATTCCATAGCGTATAAAACAACAGCTGACAGGCGCCGGCCTTCCTGTATTTAATAGTACTTTTCATGCGTTCATTAATCCTGCACAACGTCCGCGAATCCAGTCCCGTTTTCATGCCACAAACGCGCTCCTCCCTTGATCCCATCCTTGTTCGAGAAAAGCCGGATGTTATCGTCCAGTGTGAAGTTGAGTTTTTTTGCATTGCCCCCGCCAATAAACAGGGTATCGTAATTAATAACGGTCTTTAAAACGCGGATCACTTTCTGCATGCGTTCGTTCCATTTGTCGATGCCTTTTTCTACGAGCGCCTGATCGCCGATGTATTCATCGTAATCTGCCCCTTTTGAAATGGGATGATGAGCAATTTCCAGGTGAGGCAATAACACGCCGTTCATTACCAGGGCGGTGCCAAAGCCGGTACCCAGGGTCACGACCATTTCAAGGCCTTTGCCACTGATCACACCCAGGCCAAGCATGTCCGCATCATTGACAACACGCACCGGTTTGCCAAATGTTTCTTCCATTACTTTCGTGAGATTATAGTTCTTCCAGAACTCCGTATTCAAGTTTGGTGCGGTCATGATCACCCCCTCGCGCACATAGCCGGGGAAACCAACCGATATTTTTGTGTAACCCTCAAAAAAAGCCAGCAGGGACTTGATGGTAGTCAGCACGTTTTCCGGATTGGCCGGAACCGGTGTCGGTAACTTTTTATACTCGGTAATAATTTCTCCGGCGTGGTTTAACAACGTGGCTTTAATGCTGGAGCCACCAATGTCTATCGAAAGGATCTTGTTGTCAGGAGTGTTTGCTTCCATTGTTCAATGTCTGGTTGGATAATTGGATGTCTATATGTTTTAAAATGCAGGATCAAGCGTTACTTTTGGCGCGGCAAAATGCGCACCATTCACGGTGGTAATGTCTAATCGCTCACACCAGCCTAAAAAGCTTTCATGGATCTCATCCAACGTCTTTTTTTGTTGTGGGGTGAGTTCGAGCGCATGTGCGCGACTGATCGTACGAACAGGCAGCCCTCGTTTCTGCAAAAAATATTTCGCACTCATCGGGTATGCCTGGTGGATGAGGGGATCTACCCGCGTGATTTCTGACTGCAGCCATTCAACGGCTTCCTTTTTGTTCGGGTTGGTGGCATTATTACACATCCACACCAGGATCTCGGGATAAAAGTTCCCGGAAATGGATGACATGCCACGTGCGCCCATCTGCAGGGAGTACATGGCATTCGGCGAATGCGCATCGTAAAATTCTACTTTATTATCTTTTGCGATGTCCAGTTTTGCCTTAACCTGCGACAGTTCGATCGACGTGTCTTTGTGATACACCAGGCGATCGGTTTCCAGCAGTTCTTTAAATACGTCCGGACTTAATATCCTTTTATACGGGGCGGGGCATTCGTACAAACCCAATGGTATATTGCCGGTGAGTGAAAACATCTTCTTAAAATTGCGCAACAGGATATCATCCCCGTCGTCGATGTTTGCAAAATGCCCGGTAATAAGGATCACCGCCCGAATGCCTGTTGCATAGATTTTCTCCGCAAACTCCGCTTTATCTTCGATCGTTAAACCAAACGACCCGGTAGCCACCACCGGCACGCGTCCATGTACATACTGAACGATGTGGCGGGTGAGTTCCAGGCGTTCGTCTTCGCTGATGCTATACATCTCGCTGCTCAGGCAATTGGCGAAAAAACCTTTCACGCCCGCAGCCAGGTAAAAATCAATGAGGCAAGACACCGCGTCCAGGTCAACCTTTGCCTTGAGGTTAAATGGCGTGATCATCACCGGCACGAACTTTTTTTCAATGGAGTTCATAAACTTCCGAGGATTTAGTATAATTGATTAAAGACGTATTTATTATCCTTATTATTAATCACTAATTATTGATTTCTGATTTCTGATTACTGATCACTGATTACTGATTGCTGATAGCTGTTAGCTGTTAGCTGACTGCTAATTGCTATTCCACATAATTAATCAACGTACCGATCTCTTCGATCGTGATCCTGACCACATCATGGCGTTGCAAGGTAAAACTGTTGTCAGGCACAACGCTGGTGCCGGTCATCAGAAAGCAACCCACGGGGAAGCTGCACTCCCGGAAGAGGTAGCCAACGAGTTCTTCGTGGGTACGTTTCATCTGGTCGATACCGACCGCTCCCTCAAACATCAGCGTGCTGTCTCTTTCGATGGTCATGGCGATCAGCGCGTCGCTTTTGATCGGTTTGTCGGTGACCAGAATACATGGCCCGAGGCCGGCGGCGCGTTCGTACGTTTTTGCCTGCGGCAGGTAGAGTGGATTTTCTCCCTCGATGCTGCGGCTGCTCATGTCATTGCCAACGGTATACCCCTGTATTTTACCGGAAGAACTGATCAGCAGCGTGAGTTCGGGTTCGGGAACGTCCCAGGAGCTGTCTTTGCGGATCCTCACATGATCATTGGTGCCCACCACGCGGTGGGCGGTCGCTTTAAAAAATATTTCCGGGCGTTCGGCTTCGTAGACTTTATCGTAAAAGGTGGCACCACCGCTGTCTTTGCTTTCTTCCATACGAGCGGTTTTGCTGCGCAGATACGTAACGCCGGCCGCCCATACTTCCTGTGATCCAATAGGGGCCACGATCTTCTGGGAATATACCCAGCCTGAATCACCCACCGCCGTCAAGGTTTGCAGCTCTTCAAGGATCTGCGCAAACAGGCCATCGCGGTTGATATATTTGTCCCAATCGGTCTGCCCGGAAAGATAACACTGTCCGTCATGTTCAATGACAATAGCCTTATCCGTTTTGTAAATTTTCATGACGCGTTTACTTTATTGATAACCGGTGATTGTTTCAATCCTGAAATTATAGAATTCATCTCAAAGGAGGCCGATTAACTTTAGACGAGCGGCACGGTGAGCCGGGGCTTTTTCCGAATTCTGTCTACCACGATGCCTACCAGGAAAATGCTCAGCGCGCCCACGACAACCGTCATGTTTGCATGCAAGGGATTGCGGAAAGCTGCGGGGAAAGCAGGCGATTTGGAGCAGGTCATCCAGATAATGATGAGTGTGCCTGTGATCACCGCGATGACAGGCGCCGACCGGCTGCTAAAGCGCGCGACCATGCTTAAAGAAAATATGCCGAGCATGCCGCCGGCGAAAATACCCGATAGTTTCCACCAAAGGTCAAGCACACTGCTGACACCAATAATGCTGATGCCTACCGCGGTGGCCATTAAACCCACGACAATCGTGGCTACATACAAAGTACGCAGCTGCTGCCGTTCGGTCATTTCTTTGTGAAAATACCGCTTGTGAATATCAATGAGGTAAATGGTGGCTGAACTGTTAAAGCCGGAACTGATGGTGCCCATCGCGGCAGAAAGTATCGCGGCAAAGATCAAACCCACCACGCCAGCCGGCAATTTATTGACAATAAAATGAGGGAGCACTTTGTCACCGATGTCGGCATCTTTCAGCGTGGCCGCCTTCGCGATGATCGCTGATGCCGGGGCATCGTTGCCAAGCTGCATGGCCGCCACTTGTTCTTTCACCTGGTTTAACAGGTCGGGGTGCTGGTGGTAAAAGGTAAAGAGACAGGTGCCTATAACAAAAAACATCAGCGACGAAGGCACATACATATACACGCAAAGCCACAGGGATTTGGAGGCTTCCCGGGTGCTGGTGGCGGTATGATACCGCTGCACATAATTCTGGTCAACACCGAAATTCGTGATATTGATGAACAGGCCGTACAAGAACACCACCCAGAATGTATCGGTCGTAAAATCCGGTCGAAAACTGCCGAGGCTTAATTTGCCGGAGTCCATCGCCGACCTGTAAATTTCCGTGGGGCCGCCCTGCACGCCGCGGACCACCAGTACCAGGACCAGCACGGCGCCAGCGGTTTTAATCACACTTTGTACCACTTCGGTCCAGATAACGGCTTCCATGCCGCCGAGCACCGTGTACAATGTTACCACGAAACCCGTGATTAAAATGATGCCACGAATGTCGAAGCCTGTCAACGCGTTGAGGGTGAGTCCAACACCGAGAAAGATCGTGCCGGTGCGTGCCAGTTGTGTCAGCAAAAAGCAGCATACGGTATAAGTTCGGGCCCATGGACCGAATTTCTTTTCAAAGTGTTCGTACGCGGATATCTCACCAGATTTACGAAAGAACGGGATCAGAAATTTTACGGCGATGATAACGGCAATGGGTAGCGTAAGTGTAAATACGAAAGAGTACCAGTTGCCGCCAAAAGCTTTGCCGGGGTTGCCGATAAACGTGTTGGAGCTGAGGAATGTGCCGAATAATGACATGCCGATGGCCCACCCTGGAATGTTACCGGATGCGGTGGTAAACTGCGCCATGCTGTTGTTTTTACGCCCGAGGTAAACGCCCATCCCGATCATGGCGAGAAAATAAACAACGATGACAGTAAGGTCGGCAAAGGGGAGCAATAGGAAGTTTGTAGTTTATAGTTTGTAGTTTGTAGTTGTTTTTGTAAGGTTAACTTCCTCAACTAACCAGAAACCAGAAACCACAAACTACAAACTTATCAGTTCCAGTACCTAATAATTTTTTTCTTCAAAAACGTAATGCTTCGTTCCAGCTGGTCCATGCCATCTATGCCGTCTTCGATGCTGATCCAGCCGTTGAAGCCCACGCGTTTTAATTCGGTAAAGATGGCGTCGTAATCGTTGAGTCCTTTGCCGATCTCGCCGTGCGCGAGGCGTTTGGCATATCCCGCCGCACCGTCTTCTTCCTTCCGCAGGTCGTCGATGGTGCCGAACTTCAGATAGCGGT
>JBBSSY010000319.1:0-4812 GCA_038241595.1 Chitinophagales bacterium
AAACCGGCGCCTGGTGCTTATGAAAAGAAACTACCCGAGTTGAGCGAGGTGCGCATCGTACCGACGAACGGCAAACTGCATACACCGGTAAACAGTGCAAAAGCTGCACAAGCGACAAAGGCCGACGCCGGTATGGATGCGGTGAACGCCGCCGCCCGCAATATGCAAAGCGATGCGCCGGCGTGTAATACCTGTGGGCATATTACGATTCGCAGTGGTACCTGTTACAAGTGCTTGAATTGCGGGAATAGCATGGGGTGCAGTTAGCGTTTGCGAGGCACGAAGGCAGGAAGACACGAAGGGGACGATGCCCCCCACATACCCCTAATAAACAATCCCGCACTGCGACCTCACGGTGTCCATTATGCGCGCCATCCGCAGGCTGAAATTCAGCGGCAGGATGGGGTTTTCTTTCAGGCCGTTGCGTAGACAGTCTGCCACGTGGCGCACCTGGTATTCAAAGCCGTTGAGTTCATGCGGGTAGGAGAAATTTTCCGTTTCACCCGTGTTCAGTTCAAGCGTAAGCTGGTTGGATTTGTAAAAGGGCGCCTGCAGGAAGATGCGACCTTTCGGTCCGGCAATTTCTGCTGTCAGGGAAGTTTTAATGGTAATAGAAGAAAATATACTGGCGATTTGCCCGCCTTGGTACTGGAACTGCATGCTGCAATATTCATCTGCGCCGGTACCATTTAATTGCGCGACCGACTGAATTTTCTCGGGTTCACCGAGCAGCAGCGTGGTCAGAAACAACGGGTAGATGCCAACATCCAGTAAAGAACCCCCACCGAGTTTTATATTAAACAACCGACTGTTCGGATCAAAGGGCGCGTTGAAACCAAAATCTGCCCGAACATATTGAACCGGTCCAATCACATCCTCCTGTATCAACTCAAGTGTTTTTAGAATAGATGGCATAAACCGCGACCACATGCCTTCCATGAGAAAAGTTTGGTGCGTGCGGGAACATTCCACCATACGGCTCACCTGTTGGAGGGAGAGTGCCATCGGTTTTTCACAAACCACCGGTTTTTTATTTCCCAGGCACAAAAGCGCCTGCTCGCAATGGAAGGCATGAGGAGTTGCCACATAGATGACATCTACATCCGGATCTTGCGCAAGCGCCGCGTAATTATCATAGACCACCTGCGCACCAAATCTGCCGGCGAATTCTTTGGCTCTTTCTTTCTCCCGGGAAGCTACCGCATATACCTCTGAACCTTCACTGAAGGAAATGGCCGCAGCAAATTTCTCTGCAATTCTTCCTGGTCCGAGAATGCCCCAACGTATGGACTCTTTCATATAAATGGATATGATTATTATGGAATGATGGGCGGATCGATGGGCAAAGTACTAATCTTTCACCTATCACGGGATAGGCGAAGAAAAATATACAATAATTGACGGCAGGCCCTTATTTTTAATACCTTAAGTCGCCAATTGTTGCACACAGCTATGACTATATATTTTGGATATAACAAGAACCAGGTAATACAGGCGTTGAGGTTTCATTTTCTGACGCGGCCGGAGATACGAATCCTGCTAATCCTGGTGAATGTTTTTGCCATTTTTTCGGCAGTATTGTTTGCCTTGAAGAAAGTTCAGCCGGTGGCTTTCCTGCTTTTTTCACTGCTCTGGTTTATCCTGATGCTGGTGATCTGGCGGATCCTCCCACGCAGCATCTATAATAAATCGAACACGTTCCTGGATGAATTTTCGATGCAATTCCAGGATGACGAAGTGGTGCTGGAGAATAAAAGGGGTGTCAAGGCCTGGTCATGGAATTTGTTCAGCACGTTTCTGGAGAGCCCGCATTTCTTTCATTTGTATTTTGACAGCCGGTCCTTTTTCCTGGTGCCAAAAGATGCTTTCAAAGATTCTGACGAAGTTCACCAGGCGCGCCAGCTGATCAAGGCGAAGATCAAAAAGTAATCGAATTAATGAATCCTTAAACCGGGTGTAAATGTCTCTCCAGCAAATCAGTTTATACCTTCAGGTCCTGTTATACCTTGCCGCAGGCATCAATCATTTTGTGCACCCGTTATTTTATGTGCGGATTATTCCGCCTTATTTGCCGGATGCCTCGTTGCTAAATACAATAAGCGGCATTGCAGAAATCGTATTGGGAATCATGTTACTATTTCCTGCAACGCGGGTGTTAGCCGCCTTCGGCATCATGGCGATGCTCGTCGCCTTTATTCCCGCACATATTTACATGATACAGATCAGCAAAACGCCCACGGCGTTGTGGATTTCGTGGCTGCGGTTAATTCCGGGTCAGCCTTTATTGATTTATTGGGCGTATTCGTTGGTGAAGTTGTAAGCAAAATTTAACGAATGTAACTCGGCAGGGAAGTCATTGGTAATTTCGGCGGCGCGTTAGATATAACGATCATAGTCCATCAGTTAATCATTTAAATCACAGTTCAGACAAATTCCGCGCGGGTACTTGTACGTTGAAGAACCTGAAGCGGTGACCGGCGGGGAAGTCTTAAGTAACCTTCGCGGAGCATTTGTAAGTAAACTCGGCCGACAAATTAAATTAAAACCATTACCGGATTGCGCCGAAGGCGCTGATAGCTGATAGCTGATAGCTGATAGCTGATAGCTGATAGCTGATAGCTGATAGCTGATAGCTGATAGCTGATAGCTGATAGCCCATCACTCGCCGAGCGGCCGCACTTCCCCCGGTTTTCTTGACCCGAGATAAAACAACGCAAAACCCATAATGGCGAAAAATATCACCCCGAGGATATTAAACCCGGTTATGCCCAGCGAACCGGTTAATGTATGCTCGAGGCTAAGTCGGGTAAGAAAAGCCGCTACCCCGGCAGGGATATTCAAAAACGCGAATATAACGCCCATCAGCGCGCCCCCTGCTACCAGGCCGGTGGCAAACAGATTGCCTTTTTCCAGGTCTTCTTCCCCTTCGATCGCCACGTCGCCACGGCGGTTTTTAATATAGTCTACCACGCCTTTTATCGCGCTCCCGATAAAAATGGGCATCGTGGTTGATAACGGCAAATAAACACCAATCGCGAAACTCAGGGCTTTTACATCACAAAGTTCCATCACGAGGGCGAGGAATGCCCCGGCCAGCACGAAGTTCCAGTCGAGGTTAAAGGAAAGAATGCCTTTGATCAACGTCGCCATCAACGTCGCTTGTGGTGCGTTGTAGGTGCTACCGATTGCATGGTGAATGCCTTTTGCCAGCAATTCGGGTGATGGGGTATCGAGTACCTTGACGGTAAAACCGATGGCAATCGAAGAAACGATCACCCCGATAAACAACGCCAGCTGCTGGTATCTCGGCGTGGCGCCAACGATATAACCGGTTTTGAGATCCTGCGAGGTATTGCCCGCATTGGCTGCGGCAATGCAAACCATGCTGCCGACCACCAGTGCCATTGGTTCATACACTTTGCCGCTCCAGCCAACGGCGATAAAGATCAGGCAGGTACTCATCACCGTGGCAATTGTCATCCCGCTGATCGGGTTATTGGAAGAGCCGATGAGTCCCACGATGCGGGACGAAACGGTGACGAAGAATGCACCAAATACCACCACGAGAATACCGATGAGGATGCGGTTGAAAATATTATCGCCCGGGATGATTCTAAGCATGGAGATCATCCCGACAAGCGCAATGCTGCCAAACAACACCACTTTCAGGCTCAGGTCTTTTTCAGTGCGGGAGACCACGGTGCCGCCATTACCTTTTTTTACAGAACCAAGGCTTTCTTTAAAGGAAGAAATGATGGTAGGAATGGTTTTTAACAAGGTAATAAACCCACCTGCGGCCACCGCACCGGCACCAATCTGGCGGATGTACGCCCGATAGATGGCCTGCGCCGGGTCGGTAAACTGGTGTGTCACCGGGTTCCAGTCGCCGAAGCCGCCGGCGGTGAGCATATCTTTCATAAAGCCTAATTTCACCTGTTGCAAGGCGATGATGTCGCCTGGAATCAACGCCGCGAGTAAAGGAATCATTACCAGCCAGCTGAGTACGCCACCGGCTACCAGGATTCCACCGATCCTTGGCCCAATAATATACCCCACACCCATGTACTCGGGCGTAATATCGGCGGCTATCTGGGCGGATGGGAAAAAGCGATTGGTCGGACTGGTGGAAAAAAGCGGCGTTTCGGCAATCACCTTAAACAGTTTTTGCAGGAAGGCGTATACAAACGCGAAGCCCAACCCCTGGAATGCGGTTTTTGCAAACTCTCCCCCGCGTTCACCTGCCTTTAATACAGCCGCGCAGGCGGTACCTTCGGGATAGGGCAGCGTGCCATGTTCCTTGACGATCAACGACCGGCGCAGCGGGATCA
Source organism: Chitinophagales bacterium (assembly GCA_038241595.1). Lineage (GTDB taxonomy): Bacteria > Bacteroidota > Bacteroidia > Chitinophagales > Chitinophagaceae > JADCRZ01. Next base: position 4,329 of record JBBSSY010000319.1, read on the forward strand.
TCATCAGTGTTCCCAGCATACCGCCGAAAATGGCGAGGATAAAGATGACGGCATAATCAAAATAATCGGCAGCCTCGGCGGTTGACAGAAATAAAAAACCAGGCAACGTAAAAACCACACCTGCCGCAATACTTTCTCCGGCAGAACCGGTTGTTTGAATAATGTTATTTTCGAGAATGGTGGTTTTGAACACTTTCCTGCCCAATGTTATTGCCAGGACCGCGATCGGAATCGAGGCACTTACAGTAAGTCCGGCTTTTAGTGCCAGGTAAACGGTAGCGGCGCCAAACAAAATTCCGAAAAAACTGCCCATCAGGATCGCCTTCAGTGTAAATTCCTTCATGTTAGCAGAAGCAGGCACAAATGGCTGGAAAGTTTTGGTCTCGATCATAATAGGTGTTTGATTTTACAATGTAATTAAAATAAGAATTCATTGATCTTATGGGGTAATTACGAATGATCATTTTACATATACTATATTTAA
>JBBSSY010000320.1:0-4811 GCA_038241595.1 Chitinophagales bacterium
AGGTCCTGTTGCGATACCGCTGACATATTTTGAAAGCCCTCCTGTTGCAACCTGACAGAACGAAATTGCGCGTCAAGATTTCTTTTACTGGCAAAGGCCTGGTTTATTGACACCACGGCGTTTAGCCCGCCACCGTTCGTTATCGCCTGTTCGTAACCGAAGCCCCTGATCATGGGCGCATAGGTATTGCCGCTACTGGCGGCAATTTGAGGTTTGTAATTAGCCCTAATCAAGAGGCTATCTATTTGCGCAGCTGCAACCTGGTTGCTGTAATCTTTTATCAAGGGGCTGTTTACCTGCGCCCGTTCAATATAATACTGCAGGTTCCTGGATTGGCTGCTCGCCGCGAGAACGAAGCCTAGCAGGAAAAATGATATGACGGGTATTTTTTTGATGATTGTGCGATGACGATTACTGAGAAGAATATTATCTTCCGGCTCGTAGCCGACGGCTGAAAGCCGGCAACCTAGTTCCAAGATACCGATAAAGATTTATGCTTCGACTGGTGAAGCCATTTATTGACCCTGTACGTTAAAAATGCTGAACCCGATCCTACCAGGGCGCCGGCAAGAACGTCGCTTGGATAATGTACACCCAGGTACATCCTTGAATATCCAACCGCGGATGCAAACAGGGCTGAAGGAGCGATGACGTACCATTTTGGGTAAGCAATGCTTAGCGACGTTGCCATGCCAAACGCAAAACTGGTATGCCCGGATGGAAACGAGGGAGATTCCCCCGCAGATTTCTGAATGATATATGGGAACGTCACAAAAGGACGTGGACGGTTTACCGTATACTTTAGCACGTACGTAATGCCTTCCGATATCATAATGCTTTCAAGCATATACGCAGCCTTTAACCTCATGTCCCTGTTTCCTTCTATAAAACCGGCTGTTAGTAAGCCAACCGGTAGGGCTACACTTATCGGTGCCGCAGCATCGGTAATAAATTTAAAACCTCGGTAAGTGCCGGAAGACACATCCGAATTATTTATTTTGTCTAAAATCCTGATGTCGGCATGCTGCGCACTAACACTATTACTAAACACAAGGAGCAGGAAAAAAGCGCTGGAGATCATTAATCTCGCTACCGGATTCACTTTATATGTAGAACTTTTCTTTAATAACATGCCTTGATTGATCGTTTACCGACAAAATTATCCGGCAATTCTGTGTAGATATTGTAGTAGCCGGTTTTCTGCATTGCAGCAGGCAATTCTTACAGAGATCAAATGAACGGCCGGCAACTAAAAGGGGCGTTCGAATTTATAACCCAACCCGTAGACGGAACGGATGTAGTCTTTACAGCCCGCCTGAATAAGTTTTTTGCGAAGATTTTTTATATGAGTGTAGATAAAATCGTAGTTGTCTGCCAGGTCCATGTTGTCGCCCCAGAGGTGTTCGGCAATGGCGTTTTTTGAGATAACCCGGTTTTTGTTACTGATGAAATATAACAACAGGTCGTATTCCTTGCGGGTCAGGTCGATTATTTTTTCGTCGGCTGAAGCGCTTTTATTATTCAGGTCAAGTGCCAGGTTGTCAACCCGAATTTCATTTTTGCCATCGAAGGATTTTCTGCGGATAATTGCAGTGACCCGTGCGCCCAGTTCTGACAGGTGAAACGGTTTTGCCAGGTAGTCATCGGCACCGGCTTTTAATCCGGCGACCTTGTCATCGAGGGAATTTTTAGCAGAAATGATCAGAACACCGTCACTTTTATTTTCTTTTTTTAACTGCGCCAGCAGGTTGAGGCCGCTGCCGTCTGGCAGGCCAATGTCCAGCAGAATGCACGCATATTCGTACAAAGAAATCTTTTCCACTGCCTCATCAAACGTAAATGCCGTTTCGCAAATGAATTGCTCGTTCTGAAGGTATTTGCAAACACTTTTTGAAATTTCAAGTTCGTCTTCGATTACTAATACTTTCATGGTATTTGTTTTTTAGGAGGAGGAGGGTTTGCTGCCTGCAGTCTTAATAATGATGCAATTGCCTGGGATAATTATCACCATTGAACCGTGAAAGAATGAATCTCGGCAGTATGATCATACTTGATGGTACACCCTGAAACAATACATATTTGCTTCAGGATTGACAAACCCAAGCCGGTTGACTCTCTCGGGTCACCCTCTTTATAAAAGCGGGTAAATAGCCGTTCCTTACTGAGCTCATTTCCGTGCGACGTATTGCTGATCGTTAATTCCCTTTTGCCCGTTAAATCGACATATATACTGCCGCCATAGAAATTGTGTTTCAGCGAATTGCTGATCAAATTATTTAATAAGATGTCAGCCAGGTCATCATTCATCAAGATAGTGACCGGCTTGATGTGCTTCACAATTGTTATATTTTTCCCCGCAATAATCTCCTGGAACTGGTGTAATTTTTCATGCAGCTTGTCAGACAGACTTATAGTCGAGACATCATTAAATTGGTTGTTTTCGATTTTCGTGAGTAGCAACAACGACTTATTTAATTTTGAAAGTTTGTCTATTGCTTCGTAGAGTGCCTGCACGTTTTCACCTTGTCCGGGCGTAAGATTTTCTTCCTGTATCAGGAGGTCAAGTTTTGAACGAATGATTGCAAGCGGGGTTTGCATTTCGTGGGACGCGTTTTCAGTGAATTCCTTCAGCAGGAGGTAATCCTGGTCTGCCCGGCTTATGGCTTCCTGGACGATGTTATTCATCAGCGAAAATTCTTCGATCTTACTCACCGGCAATTTGACTGCGCCTTTGTTGCCTACCTTGAAATCAGTTAGCAATTGCAGGGTTTCATAAAATGGTTGCCACAGTCTTTTCAGCAACAGCCGGTTAATTATGAAGGAAGCGAAGAGGATAAGTACTATGGTGCAGATGGTAATGACAATTATGGACTGGATCAGGTTTTCGGTACCCTCCATGGACTTGGCCACCGTGGCTAGATACCAGGTGCTTCCGTCGGGTTTTACAGTAAAGGAAAGCTGGCGGAATTCAACGGTGTCTTTTTCAACTTTGTCATAAGCAACTAAAGTGGCAAAGCTGTCCTTTTGAGAAGTTGATGTCGTTACAAACTGGATTGCCTGGTCTTTGACCGGTATCACTTCCGGAAGCTGGCGGTATTTTTGAACAAAGCTTTCAATTTCTTCCTGTTCGATTTTTAAACTTTCGTCGAGTTGATCAATTAGTACAAAACGCAACAGGAAATAATACGCCGCGCTGGCTAGTACGAAGATCAACACCGTTGCCAGGAGGTTAAATTTGTTATAGGTGGAAAATAGTTTCATTCGATTGGTGCGCCATACCAGTTAAAACATCATATTTACCGGAAGACGGTTTTGCGTAGCCAAATTATAGGCTAATTCTGAAGCAATGCTGTAGCGGTTAACCTAAAATGGTTGATAGTACTATAGCGTCCAATATCTGAAGATTATAGAGTTGCCGCCTTCACACCGTGAAAATCGGCCTAATGAACTTTGTGACGCTGACGAATCTTACCTGGCAGAAGGGGAGTACTTGTAGTGGATTTGTCTGCTAAACGGAGCGCGCGTTTTTTACACGATGTGCGGACAGCTGGCTCGTACTACGCAACTTATTCAACCGGCAGGCATTTAGATGCGAGCCAGGTTGAACAAAATATTGTAAATTCCAGAAACGGAACCCTGGTATTTACTTACACAGTCTCATAGATCTGCAGGTGACACCCAGCTACCATAATAGGTATCCAGATCTTGCTCATACTCGTCAGTAACGAACTGTTCAGCATCGTATTTGGGGCTGCTTTTGACTTGATCAACAGTAGCATTGACAACGATTTCGGAATCATCCCATTTTATATCGCTTATCCATCTAGGGGAGATAACCACTTTTTTTCCCGGGAACCAATTTCCGGTGTCCACTACCATAAAAACAACTTTCCAGGTAGCCTCGTCGATAATGAAATCTTCCACGTCGCCTATGACTCCATCAATTGCCTTTATTTTGTACCCTTTAAGGCTGTCCGTACTACGCAGGTGAGGATCATTGGAGTCAGCGCCGGGAATGTGGTAATCTTGACGGATGGCTTCTTCGAGCGGAAGAGCAGATGCGGTCATCATACCGGAGGTGCCCATGCCTGCCATCCATTCACCTGGACCCCAATAGTTGGACCAGGGATAATGCGCATACAGCGCCAGTTCCTCCTGGCGAGAGACCGGTTTTTCACTATCGATATCGGGGCTGGTTTTTATTTGCTCCATCGTCAGGTTTACCGGGAAAATCTCCCCCTGCCAGTCAGGCGTTGATAAAGCCTGGGGCGATATAAGTACCTTTCGTCCAAGCAGCCAGTTGCCGGTTTCAACGACGAGGTAGCGTATTGTCCAGGTTTTATCATCGAAGTAAAAATCTTTCACTTTTCCGATCTCTCCGTCTGTGGCTCCCATGGTGTAGCCAACCAGGCTTTTTACATTTCTCTTCATATAATTAATTATAAAGTTGACCGAATGTTACTCATAATCATTTGACACCGATGCGTCTAATGATGAATTGGTGAGAAAAATCTGGACCGAATGTGTTAATTCATCTTTTGAAGCAGGTCAGCAGCTTTGGAAAAGAATGACTTTACGGCTTCTCTCTGGTCGAGGGTAAGTGTATCAGGATTAATCGCACTGGAAGCAGTTTTTACAGCTTCTGCATCACCAGCCAAACCAGGATATTTTGCCTGTTGTATATTCTGGAGGACCATCGACAACAGATCCGTAGCTTTTCTAATCGTGTCGGCATGAGAGACATCTGTACGATCTTCAGTTATCTTGGCAGCATACGCTTTCACCTGGTCCAGGTCTGCTTTGACATTAAA
>JBBSSY010000321.1:0-4799 GCA_038241595.1 Chitinophagales bacterium
AAAGCACGGAATCATTTCGCGGGCATTGCCCGGTTCTTCCGCGCTTATTTCTATTACAATATGGTGAAGCAGTTTGGCGACGTGCCCTGGTACAGCACGACGCTGGCCACAGATGATCCTACCTTATATAAACCTCGTGACCCGCGTACATTAGTCATGGATTCCGTGCTGGCAGACATCAATTTCGCTTGTAACAATATTTATGAAACAAAGGACAACTCTTCCACTGCGATCACCAAATGGGTAGCGCTTGCTTTTAAATCAAGGATATGTTTGTTCGAAGGGACTTTTAGAAAATACCAGACATCAATGGCAATACCCGATGCCGACAAATGGTTACAGGAAGCCGCAGCGGCGGCCGACATCCTGATCAAATCGGGGCAATACAAATTGCAAACAACCGGAGATCCCGATAAAGATTACCGCTCGTTGTTCATCAGTGAAAGTCCGGTGGCGACTGAAGTACTGCTTGCTGCGGTCTATAACAATGCCTTGAAAAAATGGCACAATGCGGCCTGGTGGTACAACAGCGCAACGCTGGGTGCCCGCCTGGGCCTCGATAAAAATTTCGTTAATACCTATTTAAACATCGATGGAACACCTTTTACCACTTTGCCAGGTTACGACACATTGCCATTTCACAAAGAAGTAAAGAACCGGGACAAGCGCCTGAAACAGACCATTCGGATGGGTGAAAACAAAAGAAGCGACGGCACCGTTGCCTTGCCCGATTTTACGGTGACCTACTCCGGGTACCAGGTGCAGAAATATTCACTGGATGATAAATATTTCGATACCCGAACGGAAAGTTTTAACTCGATCGCGATTATGCGTTATGCCGAGGTGTTGCTGAATTATGCCGAGGCAAAAGCGGAGCTGGGTACCTTAACGCCAGCAGATTGGACGCTGACCATTGCCGCGTTGAGAACGCGGGCAGGCGTTACCAATACGGCGATGCCGGTAGTGGCGGATGCGTATATGCAGTCTTATTTTTCTTATGGCAATGCGAGTGCCCCGGTCTTAAGCGCGCTTGTACTTGAAGTGCGGCGCGAACGCGGTGTTGAACTGGCCTGTGAAGGCCTCCGCTATGATGACCTGCGTCGCTGGAAAGCCGGCAAACTGCTGGAAAGGGTGTATACCGGTATCTACGTGCCGGCGAAGGATCTGTTAATGGATCTGAACGAGGATGGAAAACCGGATGTGAGTTTCGTAGATAAAACGCCGACCGTCCGGGTCAGTGGTGTCGTATATTTTCTGCTCGACAACAACACGTCGAAGCTTAGCGAGGGTACCCGCGGCAACCTGATCTGGCTGAGTAACATCCCGAAAGTATATCTTGACAAGCAGTACTTGTACCCGATCCCGGCCAATGAAATTATTTTGAACCCGGCATTAAAACAAAATCCATCCTGGTAAGCAGGGCAGGCGCTTAACAATATATTCTTCTTCACTATGACCTACCAACTGGTTAAAACGTTTTTTACATGCGCCTGCTTTTTTATCGGGTTGTCGCTCCGGGCGCAGGACGACCTCGAATCGCGCCGCGTCAACCTGCCCAATGGCTGGGGTTTGACACCGGCGGGCAAGAGCCTGGTGATGGGTGATCTTCCCCTAAACATGGCGGTATCATCGTCGAAGAAATACCTGGCCGTTACAAACAACGGTCAAAGCATCCAGACGGTCATGCTCATCGATGTACGTCAGCAGAAAGTCATAGACAGCACGGTGGTTCCAAAGAGCTGGTACGGTTTGCAGTTCAGCGCCGATGAAAAATACCTGTATGTCTCCGGTGGAAACGACAACTGGATCCTGCAATATGCGATTGCCGGTAAGAAGATGGTATTGAAAGACAGTATTGTACTGGGCGATAAATGGCCAAACGATATTTCACCGGCCGGCATCGTGCTGGATGATGCACGAAAATTATTGTACGTGGTAACAAAAGGAAACAAGGCGTTGTATATTGTTGACCTGGTTTCAAAACAGGTCGTCCAACAGGTATCCTTAAGTGCCGAAGCCTACACGTGCCAGTTAAGCCCGGACAAAAGCATGTTGTATATCACCCTATGGGGCGGCGATAAGGTGGTGTTTTTTAATACAAAAGCCCGGCGGGTGACTGATTCTGTACGGGTTGGCGACAATCCGAATGAAATCACCCAGACAAAAAACGGGCGGTATCTTTTTGTGGCCAATGCCAATGACAATTCGGTATCGGTGATCGAGGTGGCAAAAAGAAAAGTGATCGAAACCCTCAATGCCGCGTTGTTCCCGGAGTCGCCCAGCGGATCCACCAGCAATGGCGTGGCCCTTACTGCCGATGACAAAACCTTGTTTGTCGCGAATGCCGATAACAACTGCCTGGCGGTTTTTGACGTCAGCATCCCGGGTTCCGGCAGGTCGATGGGGTTTATCCCCGTCGGCTGGTACCCGACCAACGTGAAAGTTGTGGGCAAGAAGATTTTTGTCACCAACGGGAAAGGATTTTCTTCTCTCGCCAATCCCTATGGGCCAAATCCAACCCGGCCCACCCAGCAGGTGAATATACATGCCGGCGATAGTGCCAAACCGAAAGACGTTCAATTTATCGGGAGCCTGTTTAAAGGAACGTTGAGCATCATCGACATGCCTACCGAAAAAGACCTTGGCAGGTACTCGATGCTGGTGTACGACAACACGCCGTATACCAAAGAGAAAATGCTGACGGCCGCTGGCGAAAAAGGCAACCCGATCCCTTCGGTGGTGGGTGATTCGTCACCGATCAAATATGTATTTTATATTATTAAGGAGAACCGTACGTACGACCAGGTGCTGGGCGATATACCGGAAGGCAATGGCGACACCAGCCTGGTATTGTTTGGCGAAAGGATCACGCCGAATCAACATGCGCTCGCGCGGGAATTTGTGTTGCTCGACAATTTTTATGTGGATGGGGAGGTAAGCTCAGACGGGCACAACTGGAGCATGGGTGCTTACGCCACCGACTACCTTGAAAAAAACTGGCCATCGATGTACGGCCGGCGTGGCGGCAAGGAAACCGCCCTCGGCGCCCAGGAGATCGCCAACAACAAAGGCGGCTTTATCTGGGACCAGTGCAAGCGGGCTGGCGTCAGTTACCGCACCTACGGGGAGTTTGCCGCAAACGGAAAAGGCACCATTCCCTCTTTGTCGGCCGAACATGTGTGCGCCCATTATGACGCCTTCAACGCGTCGATCCGGGATACCACCCGCTTTTACCAGTTTAAAAGAGATTTTGATTCGTTGCTCGCCATCAATGCCGTGCCAACCGTTAATACCATCCGGATGAGCAATGACCACACGGAAGGCGTGCGGATCGGCCGTCCTACGCCATTTGCGCATGTGGCCGACAACGACCTGGCCGTGGGCTTGCTGGTCGATTATTTGAGCAAGAGTCCGATCTGGAAGGAGAGTGTGGTATTTGTTCTGGAGGATGATGCCCAGAACGGGCCCGATCACGTGGATGCGCACCGCAGCCCGGCCTATCTTGCGGGCGGATTTGTAAAACGCGGATTTATCGATCATACCATGTACTCAACCTCTTCGGTGTTGCGCACCATCGAACTCATTGCGGGCATCCCGCCGATGACCCAGTATGACGCCGCAGCCACACCCCTGTGGCGCTGTTTTCAACCGACGCCGGTGACCACACCATTTAACAGCCGGCCGGCGCTTGTTAACCTGAACGATAAAAATGTAACGGTGAATGCCTGGTCCAAGCGCTCGGAAAAATTCGACCTGTCGAAAGAAGACGCCGTGCCGGACATGGAGCTGACCGAAGTGTTGTGGAAGTCGATTAAAGGAGATGATTCCATCGTGCCTGCACCCATCCGGAGCGCCTTTGTAAAAAAAGCAAGGAAAGAAAAAGAGGATGATGATGACTAGCTTGCCTGCGCTGCCCCGTCAGATTTGATTATTAGCAGGTCGGATTTGATTACTTTCTCTCGTCTAGGGGGATAGACCTTTGCCCATCCTAAAAGGTTTCTGTTTTCATCTTTTCCGGCATTTCTTTGCCACCCACATTTTGCTTCAGTATCAAGATATCCGGGGTCTCAAAGAACTCCCGGATGGTTTCATCATCAAAATTAACGAGCGTTACCTGCATGTAAAAAGAGAGCAGTTGGTGATATCGTGTGTCCGCTGGACGAAATTTGGGAGAAGGGAAAGATTGTATGGTCGTTGTATTGTCGTACCTGACAATTTAAAAAATTGACCAGCAGGTTGTTGATTGTAAAGGTGGTATATTGAGCCAGAATCGGGTAGTTCTAACAATACAACGGTTGTGCTGATAAGGCGGCTCTCCCTTAAATATACTTTCTGTATATACTCTTTTCTTATCTTCGTGCAATGAAGAATTTAAGTCTAAAAATGGATGACAATGTCTTCGACGAAACGGAGAAGATATTGATTAAAGTGCGGAAAAATCGAAATCGATATATTAACGATGCCGTTAATTTCTACAACACGCTTCAAAACAGGCGAATTTTGACTAACCAGTTAAAAATGGAATCAAGATTGGTAAGAGACGAATCGATGGAGATCCTAGGTCAGTTCGAAAATCTTTCTGATGAAAGTTAGGCAGTTCGACGTATGGATTGCTGATTTTAACCCAAGGGTGGGCACCGAATCTGGCAAAGTAAGACCCGTGCTAATAGTTCAGACAGATCTATTAAATTCCGTTCATCCGTCAACTATAATATGCCCTATTACGACCAATGTGCAACCGGGATCAAATATCTTACGAGTACATCTCAAAGCAGGAATGGCAAGACTCAAACAAGACT
>JBBSSY010000322.1:0-4790 GCA_038241595.1 Chitinophagales bacterium
CTGACCAAGTCCGAATTCTTTACCGATTGTTTTCGAACGGATCAGCGGCGTTTGTCCCTCACCGAGATATACCCAGTGCGCTTCCGCCACTTGTGGTAATAGGTGTTGATATGTCCAGATGCCACTCAATATTCTTCGGGAAATTGTATGTTTTTGATAGAATAATCGTTGAAATTATGTTTGAGACCACCATCGACCAACAGGTTGGTTCCGTTAATAAAGGACGCCTGTTCCGACGCAAGCCAGCAGATGGCACTGGCGACTTCTTCGGGTGACCCTGACCGTGACAAGGGCGTTGAACCGATAACTTGCCGGGCGATTTCCTGGCTCGAATCGTTTCCCTGCTTATCCACGTAGTCACTGCTGAGTTCGGTGTCGATGAAACCGGGGCTCACACTGAGCACGCGGATGCCGCTCCTGCCATAGGTCACCGCCAGTTCCCGCGTGAGGCTTTCCAGCCCACCTTTAGCGGTTACATAAGCGGGTGAGTAACCCGGCGCACGCGAAGCCATGATGCTCGACATGTTAATGATCACGCCCGCCACGCCGTTTTCTTCCATGTGCGCCGCACACTTTTTCGCCAGGAATGCCGGCGCGGTCAGGCAGACGCGCATCGTTTTTTCCCAGGTCTCCATGCTGATGGTACGCATGGTTTCTACCGTACGCCAGGCGGCATTGTTGACGAGCACATCGATTTTTCCCCAGGCGGCAGCGGCGTTTGCGACCACCAGTTCGAGGAATTTCATTGTAGCCAGATCACCGTCAACGAGGAGGGGTTCGGTTTGATGATTCGCTTTTATTTCGAGCCCCAGTTTATCAAGCCCTTCTTTATTGTTATCAACCAGTGACAGGTTAAAACCGGCTGCCGCAAATTTGAGCGCGGTCGCACGGCCAATGCCACCGGCTGCACCGGTTATGATCACTGATTTTTTTTTTGTCATCATGTCGTTTTTTTTGGACCCCGGAGGCATATTGAACACGGAGGAACACCGCGACCTATGTGACTCCGTGGTTCAAAACTGAAAAATTTAAATCCAGGATACCACCCAGTGAATCCCCCACCAACACATGCCCTTCCCGCCGGATAAAAAATAACAATCCATCCATATCGGCTATCACGGCTTCAATACGTCCGCTCACCGGGTCTGAAATATTTCCAAGGAGCTCGCCTCTATGCACAACGGTATTAATTTTTTTCGCCGCGAGGAAAATGCCTTCCAGCGGCGACGGCAATTTGCCTTGCAGGTAACCACCATTTGGGCGTTCATCTTCAATCCAGTAATCGGGATCATTGTGCGATTCCGACCGCTTGCCCGTCATGCCCAACATATCCATGACTTCACCGCAACCGGCACGATAGGCAGCTACCACGTCCTGATTAAATATTCCGCCACCGCCATACTCCGCGTAGATCGCCGGCACGTTTGCATCCCGCGCGACGGAGAGCGTACGCCCGTTTGGATATGCCTCGGTGCCCCAAATAACAGGCAGGCCAAATGCCAGCGCCATGTCGCGCTGTTGCTGCAATACCGTGTCAGACGAATGCAACATATAACCAGCGAGCGGACTAATATTGAAAGCCGCACCACCCGTGTGCAGGTCGATGTAAAAATCTGCCTGCCGGATATGGTCGCTGACGAAGGCAGCAGCCATTTCGGTTACACTACCCCGTGAATTACCGGGACAAATTCTTGCAAGGTCCAGCCCGTCACTGCCGAAGCGGCTGGACTGTGCCAGGGCCGTCTTGTTTACAACCGGTATCACCGTTACCGTACCACGCGTAAGGATCGATGCCATCTCCCCAACCAGTAACCGCGCCGCCATCATGGGTTCGTATTCATCGCCGTGCACACCCGCTGTTATCAACAGATGCGGACCGGTTTGCGCAGCGTCAAAACGTAACAACGGGTATGGATCAATGCTGGACTTCATAAATGTCAGCAGAGCAGGTAAATGAATTGCTGTCGAAAATAGACAGCTTTTTAAAGAGCAATCTTGCCAGTTGCAGGTGACCCGTACCATTTGGATGCAGTGGGTCGTTCAGCCATTTCACATACACCTCCACCCCGGGCTTGTCGATGTTGTCGGTCCAGTACTGGTAATGGTCCACCAGCACCACGTGCAGTTTGGCAGCCACCGCACGGATAATTGACACATACGCCCCGAGTGCCTCGCGGCCATTTGATGTCGCCAGTACAATGATGTTGGGTGTATGTAAGATGGGTATGGCGCCAAGTGCACGGATGCGGGTAACCAGGTCAACCAGGTTTTTCTCAAATAGGTCCTGCGATACGTTTTTACTGACCGCCGCGTCGTTGGTACCGATCATGAGCGAAACGATGGCCGGTTTAAACTGCGCGATCCGCCAGTCAAAATTCTCTACAATATCTTTCGACGTATTGCCGCTACATGCCGTGTTGATCACGAAGTCATTCACGCGGCCCATCTCCCAGCGCACGCGTTCAGCAAACACTTCCTGGTAAGATCGGAAACCGAGGGTATGTTTGGCGCCTTGTGTGATGCTGTCACCCGTAAACACCCAGATCGCCGGTTTCTTGCCCTGGATAATGTTTTTTATGGCGGCCAGGTCTTCGTCCGGTTCGGGTATGCGCGCTTGCTTAGCCATTGCTGCTGCCACACCTACTATTGGCATGGCCGCGGTGGCCGCCGCCCACAGGGAGCCGGTTTTCAGGAAGCGCCGACGGGAGAATGTGTTGATGTTGTTCATATGTTTTTGAGCTATCAGCTGTGAGCTTTCAGCTATGAGCTTTCAGCTATGAGCTATCAGCTATGAGCTTTCAGAAAATTAGCAATCAGCAGTCAGAAATCAGCCAGATTTTTTTCAATTTGCGGTAACTTTCAAATCTCCTTTTTCAAGGAGGGAGATTAAAAAAAAATATCACTTTTAACATTCGTTCCCTATTTCAAACCACCCCAACTGCTCCCTCATACCTCATACCCCATACCCCATACCCTTCTTCTGATTTCTGATTTCTGATTGCTGATTGCTGACAGCTCTCTCCTCACTCATAAATCCAGTCCAAACTCACCCGTGTAATATTCGTCACCGACAGCTCGGTCTTCTTCGACCGGCTGCCGGCGCAATTGGCGATGAGCACGTCGTTGTTCACAAAATGAAGGGCAGTATAACAATACCAGCCATCCGGATCACTCTCCAATGTCTTCATATGTTCCCAGGTTTTGCCTTCATCGCTGGAGACCGCGAGGTTGAACGGTGTCCGCTTGCCTTTGATGGCTTCCTGCGAACCGTCGTTGTTGTTCCAGACCAGCAACAGGTCGCCCTTGCCGGGAATGCGTTCGATGGTGGCCGGGGAGAGCGGCGAGGCAATATTACTGCGCTCCGCCATGCTCCAGGTTTGTCCCTTGTCTTTCGAATACGACAACAGCTGGTAATTACCGCTGGCACGAATGAACATCATAATATGGCCATTTTTCAGTTCCACCACACCGGGTTCCTGCGTGATGATGCTGTCGGGTGTGGGCACTTCGGTGCCGCTGGTCCAGCTCGCACCATTGTCATCGGAATAATAACTGTACAGTTTTCCTTTGTTCGACCACGGCATACCCGGTGATTCATGCATGGCAACGGCCATCAGTAAACGCCCGCCAGATAACTGGATGACCCGGTCGTTGTTCAACACAAAATATCCCTTTTTATCGGTGATACATACCACTGGCTCGCTCCAGGTTTTCGCTTCGTCGGTGGAGGTGCGCATCAGTGGCAGGCAATCGGTCTTCGAATTTTTCTTCAGGTAAAACAGGGCGAGGCTGCCGTTTTTCAATCGAAGCAGGCTTACGGACATCAGGTTCATACCGCCACCTTCCAGTGCCACCACTTTCTCATCTGCCTGAGACCAGGTCTTGCCACCGTCTTTTGAGATGCGGCTCGCGAGGTAGGCAGGCGCATAATCGCTCGTGGAGTTGCCGGTATACCGGCTGTACACAAACAGGATACTGCCATCTTTTAACGTTACGAAACTGCCTTCGCTGTTCCTGGGGTTGTCGGCACCAGGCTGCAAGCTGAGCACGTTTTCCTTGACGGCTTTCGGAGAAGAAGCACTGGTCGTTTTTGACGCGGTCTTGCATGCGCCGGCCAGCAACAATGCCGTTAATGCAAGCAGCAGCGATGGCCGGTTGACGGACCAGAAATGACCGGTAACAAGATGTACGTGAGCAGATGTTTTCATGATTACCTCGATTAGTATAAAATTTTCGTGAATACGATCAAAGCGGTTACAAAAGATGCGACACGCGTTGGATGATTATTTAATGTCGATTGTAGCAAATACGATGCGTTCGTAATTATCCTTTTCGTATAAAATGCCGAGTTCGGATTTATTTATTTGTACAAGGTCGGAATACGCCGAATAGGACGACTCTTTGCCTGCAGGGGCAGCAGCAATTACGTATTGCTTCTTCCATGATTTCCCTTCGTCGTCACTGATGCGCACCGTGAGGTTATTGCGCTGCCGGGTATCGGCATTGTTACAGAAAGCAAGTACCGCCTTGCCATTTTTGGTACCGATCCGCAGGATGCTTCCCTGGCAAACCGGGTCGGGCAGGTTGGCATCGAAATAAGCCGTATCCCAGGAAGCGCCGCCGTCTGAGCTCGTCGCGACAATACGCTGTTTAATGTCACCCCGCTGGTTGCGGAAGTTCATCATTAATTTGTTGTTCGATAGCGGCGTAGCGGTGGCTTCATTGCCCCCTGCGATATCGACATCGGCGCTTAAGGCGAATGTCTTGCCATGATCCGCGGTATAAAAACC
>JBBSSY010000323.1:0-4759 GCA_038241595.1 Chitinophagales bacterium
GAAACCGGTCACCAAACCTACGCAACTCCTGCAAACGAGGGGGTGCATGAATTTTTGAATGAGGATGGAGAAAATCACCTGATTATACCAGTTGGCATGGTGACGCTCGATGAAGACAATAAGCAAGTGCATACGGAGCAAATAGATTACAACACGTTTGCGAAAACAAAAAGATTTAGGAAAGGAGTTGATATAGAGAAATCTTATGAGCTAACGGTTTTGCCTCACTATCTCCCTGGGAATCACTTTCACGAAGAAAGCGGTTCTGACAACCACTTTTACAATCGCAAAGAATTTATCCGGCCTCCATTACGTCCCACACTTTAGATTAAAAGTATGAAGCGAACTATAAATAATCTGGCGGGTTTTACCCTTGGCGCCACCGATGGTGAGATAGGGAAAGTAAAGGATTTTTATTTTGACGATGTAACGTGGACGATACGCTATTTGGTTGTAGAAACAGGTAATTGGCTTTCAAATCGTAAAGTGCTTATTTCACCGGAGGCGCTTTTACAGTGTGACTGGGCAAACGAAACATTCCCTGTGAACCTCACAAAAGCCCAAATTGAAAAAAGCCCTGATATAGACACCGACCAACCGGTATCGCGACAGCAGGAAATGGAGCTGTATGCACATTATCCATGGACAAATTACTGGGGCGGCGGCCTGTGGGCCGGTGGTATGGGCATTACCGGAATGATGATGCCCATGTCATCCTTGTCCATGGACGATGCAGTAAACAGTAAAAATGCCCCCGACGCTGAAGCAAACGGGGACCCTCACTTACGAAGCGCAAAAAGCGTGCAGGGCTATGATATTCATGCATTAGATGATACTATCGGCGATGTGGAAGATTTTATTATAGACGACAACAACTGGGCAATACAGTATATGGTAGTTGACACCGGAAATTGGTTTCCCGGCAAGAAGGTAATTCTCTCCCCTAATTGGATAAAAGAAATAAATTGGGGAAATTCAGAAGTCACTGTTAATGCCTTGGCTGAACAAGTTAAAAACAGCCCGGAATATGATGCGTCGAAACATGTAAGCACTGAGTACGAGGCCAATCTTCAAAACTATTATGGCCGGTTTATTTCTCATAAGTAATTGCCTTCCTAATTAATAATAAAGCTGCGGATATAAAAAATAAACCGTCATGAATATTCAAATAAATTCAGATAACAACATAACAGGAACTGAAGGACTCAGTAATTTTGTTGAAAGTGCTGTTACTGAAACCCTAAAAAGATTTGATAATTATATAACCAGGGTAGAAGTTCATTTAAACGACGAGAACAGCCACAAAAGCGGCATGAACGATAAGCGTTGTATGCTCGAAGCCCGCCTTGAAGGAATGCAGCCAATTGCAGTTACCGCTCATGGCGATACAATTCAAGCGGCATTAAAAGGCGCTTTGGCTAAATTAAAAAGCTCGCTCGATACTACACTTGGCCGTTTGCAAAACCATTAAGATGCCTGCGATCAGAGTTCCCGCTCAAAACCTTCAACAATTAAAGACTATGGATAATTTTTCACCTGCGCCTTCGGGTACTCTTCCCACTTCGTCTTATGAAGAGGTTGGCCTTGTACTTAACGAAATAACAATCAGTCGTTAGCTTCAGACAAACTTCACACACACCGCCGAGTCCTGCCCATGTGTCTCTGGACGTCAAAAAACCTGCCGCGGTGACTCGGTTGGAAAGTCAGATATAAAGATCATAGTCCATCAGGGAATCATTTAAATCACAGTTCAGACAATTAGCTCCGTTCAACGCGAGCCCGACAATTACCGCCGGGGTCCCGCGCCGTGTCTTTGTACGTTAAAGAAACAACAACGAGACCCTGCGGAAAAGTCAAAATACATGAAGCAGATCATAGAAAACCCTGCGGGGACGTTGAATAATTCAACAAATGCTTCAAATTCGGTGAATTCTGCTGCCATGTTTGACAATGATTGCTGCAGACTGTTTTATATATTAGCAGACAGGCACGTAACTTAGCCAATTTTTAGAAAGGTGTGAAATACGAAGTTTATCACGAAATCAGGGTTACCGACGATTACAGCATCTTCGATTTTGTCAGCGTCGGCAGGCGGGGCACCATTCCAAAACGCATCGAATTTTCGCCGACAGACATCGACGGATTCTATAACCTGGCTTTTGGAGACATCGACGAGCAGGGCGGAATCGACGATTACAGCATCAGCAACAATGGCGACCGCAACAAAATACTGGCGACGGTGGCCTATGCCGTAGAAATATACCTCGCCAAATATCCTGACAGATGGGTGTTTTTCAGGGGAAGTACGCTCGAACGAACCCGTTTATACCGCATGGCAGTGGGATTGAACCTGGAGGAATTATCGGCTAATTTCGAGCTATATGCGCAGCAGGCCAGCGGCGTGGTGCCTTTCGAAAAGAATATCGAAGCCCTGGGGTTACTGGTTAAGAAAAAATAATTAAATTTGTACCATGAAACAGAAAAGCATAAAATACCGCAGTGATCTGTTCAAACAGGAAATTACCCTAACCGTTGATGAAAACCTCAATAAACTGAAAGGTAAAATCCTAGCACCTAAAAAACTCGAAGCCGCCAACAAGGTCCTCCGTAAACTGCAACCGGTACTTCCCAAATAATATTTCTACCCGTTAAGGCTGCCACCATCCACATGGAGGCAGCCTTTTTTATTTACGACATCCACCACCAGTCGCCAGCAAAAATACACCCCACTGGTCCGAAATCCGGCGGAAAAATCCCACCGACGCAGTGGTATCACCTCCCCTTGCATTTGTCGCAAAACTTAATTAATTTGTTTACACCCGCTTAATCACTTCGAAGAGTCATACTTTTCAGCGGCCAGGGATCCGTGCGCTGCAAGCAATTTTCATGATATCGCGATTGATTAAATAATCTTTTATTCATCTTCCACCAACCATAATCTATGGCCGTCCAGTATAAAGTTGTCCAGGCGTTGTTTGCCGTTACATTCAAAGAGTTATCGGAAAGCGGCACCGGCAAAGGAAAAAACAATACCATCCTGATGGGTTCGTACGTTACCCTGCTGAACCAGCAAACCGATCAGTGGCAGCTGGTCACCGCGTTCGGCATCAAGGGCTGGATCGAAAAGAAACTCCTTGGCGACTCTCCAGATCTTAAATGTTTTTACATCGATGTCGGCCAGGGCGACGCCGCCCTGCTGGAGGTCGGCAACGATACCAACGGGGTAAAAATATTAATAGACGGCGGACCCGGCGACAACCTGGCCAGGTATCTTACAAAATGGCAATACAAGTATTACCTGAACAGGGACCTACGGGTGCATATTGACTATATATTCATTAGTCATTTTGACAAGGACCATTACCGCGGGTTGATCGATATCATTAATGACGACCGGTTTACCATAGGAACTATTTTCCACAACGGCATCGCCAAGTTCAACAATCAAAAAAACACGTTCCCGGTCGAATACAACTGTGAATTGGGCACCCGGGTCAAGGTCGACAACACGTTCTATCTGGTGACGAGCTTTGATTCAATCGACGACCTGGAAATGCTCCGGCAAAAAGGCGGCATGCTTGACTTACTGGTCGAATTTATTGACGCAGTGAAAAAAGCAAAATTTACCGGCAGGCTCACTGATTTCAGGCGGCTCGATTTTCAGTCTACGCTTCCTCCCAAACGCATCAACGAAAAACAACTGCTGATCGACGTGCTGGGACCAGTTACAAAAAAGATCGGGGCGCTGACCGGTTTCGCCTATTTCGGCGACGAGGCACATACCATCAACGGTCACAGCCTGGTGCTGAAAATTACATTCGGTGACCGATCGTTTTTATTTGGCGGCGATTTGAATATTTTATCTGAAGAACAGCTGATCAGGCATTATGGAACCGACAACCCATTCGAGGTCGATGTCGCCAAATCATGCCACCATGGCGCATCGGAATTCTCCACGGCTTTTATGGCTAAAGTAAATCCGATCGCAACCGTGATATCATCAGGAGACAACGAGTCGTACTCACACCCACGTGCAGACGCTATCGGCTGTGCCGGTAAATATTCCCAGTCTGAACGACCCCTGGTTTTTTCCACCGAGCTGGCCCGGTCGTCCAGTGTCACCGCCGACAAGATAAAATTCGGAATGATCAACCTGCGCTGCAACGGCGCCGACATCATTATGGCCCAGATGAAAGAGGCAGGACAGGCATCAAACATCTGGGACTTATATCAACTGGAATAGACGCTGCGTGGAGCAAAAGTTGGTCACAGCAGCAAATCAAATCCGCTATCCCGGTGATTGAACGGGATGAATGAATAACTTTTCCGACATTCATCCAATGGAAATCAAACAATTCGAGGATAAACACCTTTCCCATTTCAGCTACGCCATGTATAGCAACTGTGCCAGTGAGATTATCCTGGTGGATCCGGCAAGAGATGCGCAACCATATCTTGACTATGCCAAAGAAAAAGAGGCCCGGATTACAGGCGTCATTGAAACGCACGCCCATGCCGACTTTGTAAGCAGTCACCTCGAACTGCATCGTGCTACCGGGGCAACCATTTACGTGAGTAAAGCGCTCGGGGCCAGGTACCCGCACCAGGGATTTAACGAAGGTCAGCATATTGAATTTGGCAAGATCAGGATGACTGCCATCGACACGCGGGGCCATTCCCCCGATGGCATTTGCGTGTTGGTTGAACATGATGGTAAAAAAACCTCGCTGTTTACCGGCGACACATTCGTGATTGGCGA
>JBBSSY010000324.1:0-4740 GCA_038241595.1 Chitinophagales bacterium
AGAGTTGTCCTTTGTTTCATAAATATTGTTACAGGCAAAGTTGATATCTGCCAGCACGGAGTCCATGACCAATGTACGGGGGTCACGCGGTTTATATAAGGTAGGATCATCTGTGGCCAGCGTAGTGCTGTACCAGGGCACATCGCCAAACTGCTTCACCATATTGTAATAGAAATAAGCGCGGAAGAACCGGGCAATGCCCCCGAAATGATTCCGTGCTTTTTGGGAGATAGCCGGGTTGTTGTAATGCTCGAGGAAATAATTGATGTTGCGCAGGTTGCCCCAGTTCCAACCCGTGGCGTCTTGGCTGCTCAAGCGGCCGGAGATATAACCAGGCACCGCATTCGGTACCGTGATATCAGCCATTACATCGCCCTGGTAAATGGCCGGGCCATCGGGCAGCATCTGTGTATAAAATGAATTCACATACAGCTGCAGGGTATTTTCCGTAGCGAAAGCCTGCTCGGGGGTTAATTTATCGAGCGGCGTTTTTTCCAGGAACTTTTTACAGGAGCTGAGTGTCAGCAAAGCCGCGAACACGATTAATAATTTTTTCATATCAAATATTTTAAGATCCGTTCTGGATCATTGATCGCAATTTTGACAACCGGCTATTGGCCTGCCATCGGTTAAAATGAAAGATTAACGCCCAGGGTGTACGACTTCTGCATCGGGTACGAGAAGCCATCTCCGCCACCGGCATTGATTTCCGGGTCGGAACCCGAAATCACTTCCGGGTCAAAATTTTTAGTGATTTTATACATCGGTGAATAGGTCCACAGGTTTTGTCCGGTGAGGTATATTCTGAATGTCGATGCCCGCATTTTATTCAGTGCAGTTGTGGGCAGCGAGTAGCCGATGGTCAGGTTTTTTAAGCGGATGTAACTGGCGTCCTGCAGGTAACGCGTCTGTGCAACTGCCAGTTCCCGCGTGCCGGACAATGCGCTATACCCGCGGTACCTTGGGAAATAGGCATCCTGGCTCGGGTTATCTTCCGACCAGCGGTCAAGATTAAATGCAGGCAGGAAACTGTAGACGCGGTTAGACTGACCCCAGAAATACGCCGCTTCTCTAGAGGGGAACCAGTCTCTTTTACCGACGCCCTGCAAGAAGAACGACACGGAGAAATTACTCCACCCAACGTCGCCGGTGATGCCATACGGAAAGCGCACCGCGGAATTGCCGATGATGCGGCGGTCACCGGGATTGTTAAGCGTGTTGGCACCATTATTAATTTTATTATCGCCGTTCAGGTCTTTGAACTTGATGTCTCCGGGCAGTACTTTATTATTATTCGATACAACGATGTAACTCTGGTCCGCATGACTTTTTATATCTGCGTCAGAAGTAAAAAAGCCTTCGGTTTCAAAGCCCCAGATCTCCCCCAATTGCTGGCCTTCGTAGTACGTGGACAGCAGGTTATTGGGGTTATAAAATTTGGTGATCTTCGCTACGTTATTGGCAAGGGTCAAACGCAGACTATACGTCAGCGGTTTGGCCATCCGGATCTGGTCAGACCAGTTTACGCTGACCTCCCACCCTTTCGTCAGGAGATCTGCATAATTACCCCTCGGTACCGGGGCACCGAATACCGCGGGCAGTGGCTGCCCGTTGGTAAACATATTCGTGGTGGCGCGTTGGTACCAGTCGGCCGTGAAAGTGAGCCGGCGGTTCAATACCTCCACATCAACACCTACGTCGAGGGTCGTCGCTTTCTCCCAGGTAAGTCCATTGGGCAAAACCCCCGGCCGCTGGATGTAATTTGGAAATACCCCGTTCATGATCACCGACGAGGTGGAAGCCGCGATGGTCTGGATAAAGTTATACGGCGCGATGTTGCCATTGCCCAGCGATCCATACGAGCCGCGCAATTTCAGGTTGTCGAGCCAACCCCTCGAAGTCGCCATGAAATTTTCTTCCGTTACTTTCCAGCCAACCGACGCCGACGGAAAAAAGCCAAAAGACTGTTGGGAAGGGAATTTGGAAGAGCCATCGTAGCGGCCATTCAGTTCCAGCAGGTACTTGTTTTTAAAAGCATAGTTGGCCCGGTAGAACACGCCAGCCGTTGCCCATTCTGAGCCACCACCCAACAGCCGGAAGTTGAGGCCGGTTGCGAGGTTGAAGTCGGGTAAATTGTCTACCAGCAATCCATCCCGTTGGGCAAACAGCGCTCTGTTCTGGTTATATTCCAGGTTGCCTCCCAGCAGGAATTTTACGTTGTGTACGCCGAAAGCCTGTGTGTATTCGCCATACAGGTTGCCCACGTAATAATTTTCGGTGGTATCGCTCCGGTTGAGGTAATTCAGCCCCGAGGTAATCGTTTCATTCGGCTTGATGCTGTAGGGCACGGTAAAAAAATTGCGCTGTTCATTGACGCTGGTACGCAGGTACGAGAAATCACCTTTAATGGACAGGATGTTTTTAATGGCTGTGGCGTTAAACCCGATCGTGTTCCTGATGAAATTTTGTGTCATCGTCGATTTGCTCTTGCCGTAGTAAAAATCACCAATCGAATATGCACCCACGATGCTCATCGTGCCATCGGGATTGAGTAAGGGCGATACGGGAAAGGCCGTCACCGCCATTAACCGCCAGACGGCATTAAGGCCGCCCACGGAGGTCAGTGGGTATTTATAATTGTAACTGGAGAAGTCCGAATTGGTGTTGATCGACAGCCAGTCGTTTACTTTGATGCTTCCCTTAAAGCGCAGATTATAGCGGTCAAAGTCGTCTGAATTATAACGGAATAAACCATCCTGGTGGTAATATCGGCCAGAAACGAGGAAGTTCACTTTTTCACTGCCGCCAGATACGTTCAATGAATGCTCCATGGATGCGTTGTTGTCTTTATAGAGTTCCTTTAACCAGTTGGTATTGGAGAAATACTGGTATTTACCCGTCAGCGGGTTAATGGACACCTTTGGCAGCGACGGGTTTTCATCGTGTGCCTTTAACGAATCAAGGTAGGCCAGTGAAAAATCAAGTTGTGAATTGATCGTCTGCGGGTGAGAGAGGTAATCGTTCCAGGAATAAAACGCTTCATCAAAGTTTTTCGCCCATAGATACCCGTTAGATACCAGGTCAGGGGTTGTAGTGCGTTCGTTGATGGAATAGTTGCCGCGGTAGTTGACCGGGTTCTTGTGTTTTTTGGGTGATTTCGTGGTGATCAGCACCACACCGAAGGCAGCGCGTGCGCCATAAATGGCCGCCGACGACGCATCTTTTAACACGGTCACGCTTTCCACGTCATTTGGATTGATCGTGTTTGCGTCGCCCGGCACACCATCAATCAAAACGAGTGCGTTGCCACCGGAGCCGATAGACGTTGCGCCGCGGATGTTGTAACTGGCGCCCCGCGTGGGTTTGCCATCATTCATGGTAATATTTAGGTTGGGGATGGTACCCTGCAGGCCGCGGGTAATGTTTGGCAGCGGCCGGTTTTCAAAATATTCGCTGCCGATCTGGTCTACGGCACCGGTTAAATTCGCCCGCTTCTGGGTACCGTACCCCACCACCACCACCTGCGACAAGGAATCACCGGCCTTTTTCAACAAGGCATTTACCGTCCTGTTTTCACCGGCCTTTAGTTGATAGCCCTTCAGTTCAAGGGTTTCTGCGCCAACGTAAGAAAAGGAGAAACTGTACGTGACGCCGGGCAGCAGGTTGCTAAAACGAAAAGCACCGGCAGCATCTGTCTGGGTGCTTTTATTATTACCGCGCGTCGATGCCCTTGCGGTCACCGTTACACTTTCCAGCAGGTCGCCCTGTTCGTTTTTAACGATGCCCGTAACGACCGGCGACACCTGCGCAATGACGTCACAGGTAAAACACGTCATTAAGAATACCAACGGGAGTAGCAGTAGTTTCATTCATGTAGGTTTTGGGTGAGAAATAATTAGTTGTATCAGTTCTCTGAAAGGGCCGGGCGACAACGTGGATTAAAGACGGCTGTAATGTATTATTGTACATTGATGTTTGGAAACATATTCAAAAATAAATTTTCCGTTTTGCGCCCCTCCCGCATCCAGGATGAAATGATACGGCAAAATTGCCGGATTGTTATGAAGTTATTGTTACGCGAATATGAAGGAAACATGATGTGTCGGTAAGGTACGTACACTGATCGATTATTGTTCCCGGCTCACTTACATAAGTATTCTAAGAAAAGCAGGTAGCCGGGATGGCAGCTAAAAAAAGGCCCCCCATAGAAACGGAGCAGCCATGATATTTGCCATATGATCGTTTTGCAATAACGCAGCGGTAACGCCTCATTATATCCAACAGGTTTCTTCCCCATACCCCATACCCCTACCCCCCCGCTGATGTATAAACAGCAGATGACCCGGCTTGTTACGACACCCGGTAATTTCGTTTACCGGATTGTCAGCACTACCACCGAAATGGCGGCAACGTAACCCGCAACGTGCCGCCGCTTATAACAGCCACTTTATAATCAACCGGCTTTTCTATCGGGCACGTCAAAGGTATTTACATCCTGTAAAGTTGGCGACGAAAGAATCCGCGCCGTGACCTGGTTCACTTTGGCGCTATGAAGATCGATGGCTACTTCCTGCGGTTTGCTGGCATCGATATTCACCAGGGAGATATGCGTAATACCGGCAGAATCGATAGACGCAGACGCCGAGACGGCAGTAAGTTTCTCCTTGTTCAGTGGTAGGTGTCGGCAAAGTTGGATGTTATTACAACCATTTCTTTCGCTTGAACCAGACGTAGATCATA
>JBBSSY010000325.1:0-4715 GCA_038241595.1 Chitinophagales bacterium
AAACACGCCAATATCCTGATGGTGATCAGCGGACACGTTTGTTATTCTGCCTATAAGAAAGACACCGGCGACAATGGCAATACCGTCTATGAAATGTTGCAGGACTGGCAAAACCAGGATTCCGGCGGCGGTTACATCCGCCTGCTCGATATCGACCCTAAGAAAAAAACCATCTCGGCAAAAATGTATTCCCCTTTTTACGACAGGGAGTTGACAGATACCTCGGCGTTTAGTTTTTCAGGGGTGAAATTTATCAAACCATAATCCCTGTTCCACGAGTCATCGCCGATGGTACTCTCCCTCTAAACGCGGCGGGTGCTTGGCAGAATATGAATACCTTTAGAAGATCTGTACATCTTAAAAGCGTATGCCGATGAAGACGATCCCAGTTGCGATGCTGATGTTTTTATTCACCAGTGTGCGTATGCACGGTCAGTCGCTTTGCGCGGAAGTAATCAGCGCTGAAAAAGCATTTGCGGCTTTATCACTTGAAAAAAATATACAGGAAGCCTTCCTGGCGAATATGTGCGAACAATCAGTTATGTCAGGGAAAAACGGCTTTGAAAATGGCCTCGCCAATTACCGCAAACAGCCCAAAGATACCGCCGCTGCATTGACCTGGGAACCCGACTTTGCAGCCATCTCTGCTGCCGGTGATCTTGGTTACACCACCGGGCCTTTTCAGTATAGCCTGGGCGGAAAGGACGTGGTGTATGGTAATTTTGCTACCGTTTGGCAGAAACAGCCCGATGGCCAATGGAAACTGCTGATCGATCTTGGCAATTCGGTCAGTGCCGGTAAAGACCCGCGGGAAAAAACAGCCGGTGCCTGCATCATGCCTGAATTGCTGCCTAAGCATGCGCAAAACGATACCGACCTGGTCGCCCTCGATCACAATTTCTCCACGAAAATCTGGGCCGGCCTGATGGCTGTTTACAAAGATGTGGCACACCCGGAGATGCACATCCTGTGGCCGGGTAAAACGACGATTGTGACAGATGCGGCGCGGAAGGATTTTTACAACCAGCAGGTATCGATCCGCTTTCACCCCGAACGCCAGTTCCTGGCACATTCTCGCGACTTTGGCGTGGTATATGGAAAATGTGAGGTTTCCGCGGACAATAAAGAGGGCGTATATATGCATGTCTGGCGCCGCGACCCATCGAAAGGGTGGCAACTGCTTCATGAAACGGTTAAATATTAGCTTCATATAACTGGGACGCGCAAACGAACCGGCTTTACGTGCCTGGCAGCACAACAGCGCCCGCATTGCGGTCAATTAATTCATTGATGGTATGCACCGATGTTGCGGAACGGAAGCCATCTTCCGGGGTAGTGATGGTATAATCAAGCAGTTGATCGATCGTGGTAGTCGCCACGTGCAGGCGGGTATCGGAGGAGGCATAATAAACAAATACCCGTCCGTCTTCGTCGGCAATCCAACCGTTGCTGAATAACACGTTCGATACATCCCCGGTTCTTTCTTCTCCTTCCGGCGCGAGAAAATACCCGCCCGGTTTATGAATGACTTTTGTGACATCCTGGAGTGATGTCATAAAAAGATACAATACATAACGCAGTCCTGCCGCGGTGTTTCGTACGCCGTGTGCGAGGTGCAACCAGCCTTCCTTTGTTTTAATGGGTGCCGGTCCCAGCCCGTTTTTTGATTCGTATATGGTGTGATAATTTTTTTTATCGATCACGGTCTCTGTTTCGATGACGGCGTTTTCGATGGAATCGCTCAGGCCGAAACCAATGCCGCCGCCGCTGCCGGCTTCCACAAAACCATCCTGCGGACGGGTGTAAAACGCATATTTTCCGCCAATAAATTCAGGGTGTAATACCACGTTCCGTTGCTGCCGCGACGGGGTTTTCAGGTCTGCGAGTCTTTCCCATTTTTTCAGGTCCTTCGTACGCGCAATGCCTGCCTGCGCAATGGCGGCAGACTGGTCGCCGTCTGGTGCGGTGTCGTCGCGCCTTTCCGTGCAGAATATCCCGTATATCCAGCCATCTTCATGCTTTACCACGCGCATGTCGTAGATATTGGTGTCGGGCTCGCTGTTTTCAGGCATGGCAATGGGGCGGTCCCAGAAACGAAAATTGTCTACGCCGTTGTTACTCGCGGCCACGGCAAAAAACGATTTCCGGTCGGCGCCTTCCACACGTGCGACAACCAGGTACTGGCCATTCAGTTTGATGGCGCCGGCATTGAAAGCGGCGTTTATGCCAAACCGTTCCATCAGGTAGGGGTTGGTGGCGGGGTTGATGTCATACCGCCATTCGAGCGGCGTATGCGCCCCAGTGAGTACCGGGTTGGCATACCGGTTATAGACGCCGTTCAGCGATGTTTCCATGGTGTTGGCACGTTCGAGGAGGCGGGCATGGGTAAGTTGGATCAGCCCGAGTCTTTTAGTAAATGCGCTGCTCATATAGTTATTTTCAGTGGTCGTGGTAAGTGTTGTATGCTGCATCAGTTTTCCAGTTTGTTCCACCAGGTTTTCTTCAGTATGATTAATATAATTCCGAGTAACACGATGGTGATTAAAAGCGGCAACTTCATCGACAAGACGAGGTACATGGGTAGCAGCGTCAGGCAGCATTGTGCCGTGATGCCAAGTGCTACATTAAACATGTCGAGCTTAAAACGTTTGTTCGCCTCAAAAGTAGGGTCTTTGGCAACCACCAGTTTATGAACTGGTTGCCAGAAGCCCCAGGGTTTAACCGTTTTATAAAAAGCCTGTAAGACGGCCGGATCTGTTGCCGGGGCGGTGTATGTGCCGATGATGCTGCCGGCCAGTGACACCAGTAAGAGCCATGGCCAGGCATACAAAGGCAATACGTCTTTAAAGACAAAAGGGGAGAGGAGTGCAGCGGCGATGCCCACGGTCATGCCCCAGAAAAAACCGTTGGCGTTGAAGCGCCACCAATACCATTTCAGCATATTTGCGGCGATGTATCCGCCATAGAGTGCGCCAACGATCCATTGCAGCACACTGTTTACGTCTTTCACAAATAATCCCAAAACGACACCTACCGCAACCACCACAATACCGGCGAGGTAATTCATCGACATGATGCGTTTTGTGGAGGCCCGCGGGTTGACGTATTTCAGGTAAATATCGTTTACGATGTAGGCCTGGGCAGCGTTAAGGGTACCGGAGAACGTACCCATAAAAGCACCGAGCAACCCGGTCAGTACAAGCCCGAGCAGGCCAGCCGGCAGGAAATTGTTGATGGCACCCGGCAGTATGCGTTCGAAATCAGTGCCCCCGGCGCCGTCCGATAAATTGAGCTGGTTATAATACAATAGCGCCAGCACCGTAAGCCCGATGATCATCGCATACCGCACCGGCAATAAGACAATAGATACAAACCCGGTCATTTTAGAGGCCTCTTTTGGCGAACGGGTGGAGAGTATTTTTTGCATATCATAATTCGGCGCGGACCCTGCCAGCGACGCGAAGACGCCTTTGAATAACATCATCATGAAAAAGATGCCGAACAACCCGAAGCCATCTGTTTCTATTTTTCTATTCGCATCCGGGAGGATGTGTGTCCAGTCGAGGTCTTTAAGCGTCCAGCCGAAAAACGGGTTCGACCAGCCTGCCGGAACATTCAGCGTTTGTCCGTCGAGGTGAATCATGGCGATGACCGCGATGGCGATGCAGCCGACGGTCATGATGCAATATTTGATCAGGTCGCCCAGCACGATCGAGTTCATGCCGCCGAGTATCGAGTAAAACATAGCGAACAACGTAAATACGATACCATACAAATGTGCAACATATTGCGGGGGAACGTGCACATGAACGTAAGGCTGAACGAGGTTCCAGGGAACGAAGATTTCCATAAATTTCCCTAGACCGACGAAACCATAGGCGAGGAAGCCGAGGCAACCGAGCAGGGCAAAAGCCACCACGATGTTGTGCGAGCCGCGTACGCCCTTTCCGCTAAGTCCGAAACGCGTTGCCAGCCATTCGGCGCCCGTATCGGCATTTGAACGTCGCAGCCATTTGGCGAGATACATCATATTAAACACCTGGTTGAAAACGGGCCAGAGCCAGGGTATCCAGATGCTTTTCAGGCCATAAACAAAACAGAGGGCGACCATCCACATGGTGCCCGAGATATCGAACATATCCGAGGCATCGCTCAGCCCGAGCAGGTACCAGGGCAGTTTTTTTCCGGCCAGCAGGTAGCTTTCTTTATTTTGCCGTGCTTTTTTGCGCAGGAACCAGCCAATCAGCACCATCATGACCAGGTAGGCGGCAACGATTAATATGTCAATAAGCTGCAGGTGCATGGTACAGATGAAATGCTGGTGTAACGACGGTTGGTGCCGCCTTTCAAATGTAGTATTCCCGCGAGAGGAATAGTAATGGTTTTTTAACAGTTCGTGATTGATTATAGCACATTGGGTGATTAAACGGTATGGAGCGGTCGGGGTAGGGGGTAGATTTGGAGTTTCCAGGGAGGAAAATTTTTTTAGGCCCGTTTGGTACGTAATATCGGCAGGAATAGCCGACATGCCGAAACGATTTTGCATTGGCAATAAAATCGATTTTTCGTCCCGTTAGGGACGTAGTATTGGTAGGAAACAGGTATTGTTCAGTAGAATGCCGTAGACATGGTGTATAGAAACAGGTATGCTGAAGAAAGCAATTGGTCCGACATGCCAAAACGATTTTGTATTGGCAATAAAATCGATTTTTCGT
>JBBSSY010000326.1:0-4712 GCA_038241595.1 Chitinophagales bacterium
ACGATCGGGGTGATACCAAGTTCCTTCATTTCATGGAATACTTCATCGGTAAAGGTCCAGTCGAACTGACCCGGACCTATATGCGTAGAAAAATACGGTGGTCCATAGCGCAGGTATTCTATCCCCGATTCCTTCACCAGCCGGAAGTCTTCTTTCCAGTGGTTGTAATGACCGGTTTTTTCCATCTCATCGATCCGTTTCCTGCTGCCGTCCGGCAGGTAGATGTTTGGGTAACTGTTCTCGATGCCGGTGGAAAACATAAAGTGTGACTTACTCATTGGGAAGACGTTAGGTGAAATCGCCCGGATTGATCCGGACAAGTTCCTTTAAATTAAGGGACCAGGCGATCAGATGGTTTTTAATAATTAAATAATCTGAATTATCCAGGATTCTTACAACACAACGAGCGGAATAACATTTTAGTATTTACGGATGCAGATCGGAAACTTAAAAGATGAATCTATTGACAGGATATCAGCCTTCCGCGGAAAAATGATGTGTTGACTGTAAATAATCTTCCAGTTTTTCGAGCAATATCAACTGGTTAAGTGCCCGGTTGAGGTTCTGTTCGGGGTATGTCGTTGAAAAGTAAATGTCGTTCCTGATAAAATCCGTTACAAACCGCAGACACTGGATGCAACAGATCGCCAGCCCGGCGAAGTGGATGTCTTGTTTTTCTGCAGCGGTCAGCAGGCCACCGGCACCATCGAGGTAACCCGAAACGATCGCTTCGTAAAATGCAGGCCGCACGGCAATGTCTTCCCAGGCGGTGCTGTTTTCGTCGACAGGGCTTACCCCGGTCCTGATCAGCTCACCCGGATCTGAGAAAAATTTGCCGGGCATCAGCCGTTGAAAGTTGATGACCAGCAATGGCTGACCATTGCCGCTGGAAAAGAGCAGGTTTTCAATCGCGGCATCGTGATTCATGATCCGGGTGGGATAGCGCGTGGCATCTGCCAGCCGGTTTGAAAAACGAAGCAGGTACCTGCGTTGCCGCAATTCAGAAATTACATGCGTTGCGCGCAATAAACGCATTACTTTTCCGGTAGAAATCGCGGCTTCGAATTGCTGAAAGATCGTGCCCAATTCGTGATGGCCAGGCGCGATCATGCTCACCAGCGCGACGTCCAGGCCCGTCAATGAACGGGTGAAGCCGGCAAAAAATTTTGCTGTGCTGTAGGCTGTTGCCGGTTGCCCCAAAACCTCATGATGTGCAGTTTGTGCAGGTAGTTCAAATGCAAGCCAGAAGTTTTCATAATCATCCATCCAGTACAATTTTTGATGGTGTGTCTGAACGAGTTCTGCCATATTGATGGTGGCGCGCTGGTGTTGCAGGTAATCTTTTATCAGCTGGTAATTGCCGATGATATTTTCGGGCAGCGGGATGGTACGCCGGTTGATGCACTGCAGCAGCAGTGCCGGGGACTTTCCTTCGCCATAATCGCAACGCGTAAAGCCGCCTGGCATGGAATAGAAAGCAGGCGTTCCCGTGCCAAACTGGGCAGCCGCTTTTAGCAATAGTTCTGAATGCATGATTAATAGTTAGGTGAAAACCAGATCCCGTTTATTCCGCACCATTTTACGAATCAGTGCATGCGGTCGCCGCGTATCTCCATGTCTGTCATTACGCCGGCTTCATATTGAAGCCATTCAAACCAGCGTGCCCGCACCATTTCCCGGCTGTTGTACGTTTCGGCCAGTTCGATAAACAAGTGGTAATGGCCGGCCTCACTTTCCATAAACCGGCGGTAAAAGTTGCGGAGATATTCATCGGATAGTCCTTCGCTGAGCCGTTTAAAGCGTTCGCAACTGCGTGCTTCAATGAGGGCAAAAATAAGCAAGCGGTCGAGCAGGCGAACTTCTTCGGAACCATCTTTTTTTTGGAACTTCATCAGCTCGTTGACATAGTCGTCTTTTCGCTGTTTACCCAGGGTAAGATTGCGCTTGCGCAATTCTGCGACTACGAGCCGAAAATGACCCCACTCTTCTGTTACAATGGGTGATAATTCGTCGACCAGTTTTTCACGATCGGGATAGCGCTGGATCAGGGATATGCAACTGGAGGCAGCCTTTTGCTCACACCAGGCGTGGTCGGTCAGGATGGCTTCCAGCGAAATGCCGGCAAGATTCACCCAGCGCGGGTCCGTGGGTAATTGAAGGCCCAGGATGTTCTTTTGCTCCTGTAACAATTCCATGGTAGCAAATGTAAAGGTTTCCCGGTTGGAAACATTTACACCCTCAAATTTAACGGACTGGTTCTATGGAGATGGCGTATCGGGTACCGGGTATGGGTATGAGGTCTGGGGTATGTGGGAAGAACAACTGTGTTAGGCCTGCAAGGCCGCCAGAAAAGAGCACAGCCTGCAGGCCCGTGTAGCCTCGTGCGCCCGTCCAGGCCTGCAAGGCCGACAGAAAAACCATGGGAAGCGCGCGTCAGACCTGGAGATTTATGGAGTCAAATAAATTCTCACGTTCTTTGTCCACTAATTATGAGCGTAGACGATCACTTTTTATCAGCCAAACTGGAGGAACGCCGGCAGCAGTCCGCGCTTCGTGTCTTGCGATTGACTGCCGGCAAGATTGATTTGTGTTCGAATGATTACCTGGGCATCGTGAGAAACCAGTTGATCGACAACCGCATGCGGTTGCAGATGGCAACAACAGCGTCCAATGTCGACCTGACCAGCGGCAGTAGCGGCTCCAGGTTGCTGGCAGGCAATTATCCGCTGATTGTGGCGGTCGAAAAAAAGCTGGCGAGTTTTCACGAGGCGAGTGCCGGGTTGATCTTCAATTCGGGTTATGATGCCAATACCGGCCTGTTGAGCGCGGTGCCGCAGCGTGGCGATACCGTGTTGTATGACCAGTTGTCACATGCTTCACTGCGTGACGGTATCCGGCTCAGCTTCGCCAGCGCTTTTGCCTTTCGGCACAATGACGTTTTGCATCTTGAAGAAAGACTGCAGGCAGCCACGGGCCGCATTTTCGTCGTAACCGAATCCGTGTTTTCAATGGATGGTGACCAGTCGCCGCTGCAGGCAATTAGCAGAATCTGTAAAAAATACCAGGCTTTGCTGATCGTTGACGAGGCCCACGCAACCGGTGTTGTTGGTGAGCGAGGTGAAGGACTGGTTCAGGTACTGGGTTTGCAGCAGGATTGTTTCGGCCGCATCCATACCTTTGGAAAAGCCTGCGGCGCACACGGTGCCATCGTACTCGGCAGCGAGCGCCTGAAAGATTACCTCGTCAATTTCTCCAGGCAACTTATTTATACCACCGCACTGCCACCAATCAGTGTTTCCGCCATTGATTATGCCTACGATATTTTTCCTGCACTCGACCGGGAAAGAACATGTCTGGCCCGGTTGATCCAGTTGTTTCAGCAAGCGCCGTTGCCCTTTGAAAAACCACGAAGCCAAACGCCGGTTCAGGTTGTAATCATTCCTGGCAATGAAGCCGTGAAACGGGTAGCAGAACGCCTGCAAAGCAACAACATGGACGTACGGGCGATTCTTTATCCCACCGTGCCAAAAGATTCGGAGCGGTTGCGCATTGTGCTCCATTCTTTTAATACGGAAGCGGAAGTTGCCCTCCTTATTTCGACGTTACAGGAAAAGTAATGCCTTGCTTGTCTCTGTCCTTCCCATTAATGTTTGTTTCCTGATTGCTGATTGCTGACAGCTAATTACTGATTGCTGACAGCTGCCTGCTTATTCGTCAAAGCACGATCGGTTTATTATTTTTATTTCCATTAATTTTAGCGCTCACTAAACCCATCTTATGAGGATCATTCCCTTTCTCGTGTCATCGGCCGTATGTATTGGTTTGATCATCATGTTCAACACGAAGTGGGTGCTGCCGGCGCCGCTGGGCAGTTTGCTAAACCCCCAGCAGGGCCTCTGGCAAAATGCGGAACCGGTTAATACAGACTACAACGCATCACTTTCTTTTCCACAGTTAAAAGGCAAAACAGAAGTATACATCGACGAAAGACTGGTACCGCACGTGTTTGCCATGGTAGATGCGGATGCCTTTTTCGTACAGGGTTACCTGCACGCCAAATTCAGGTTGTGGCAGATGGACTTCCAGGCGATGGCTGCCGGCGGCCGGCTTTGTGAAGTGCTGGGTGAAAAATCTGGTACATCGAGTATTTTAAACATGTCGGATCGGTATTTTCGTCGGCTCGGCATGACGTACGCTGCGGAGAAATCGCTGAAAGTAATTGAAGAAGACACCGCCACCGCGATGCAATGCAACGCGTATACAGCCGGCGTGAACGCCTATATCAAGTCGCTCACCGTAAGTTCCCTGCCGGTTGAGTATAAACTGCTTGGTTATCGACCCGAAGCCTGGACAAATCTAAAGACGGCCCTTTTCCTGAAATACATGTCCTTCGACCTGGCCGGTTATGAAAACGACTTTGAATATACCGCTGCCCGCAATGCGTTTACAAAGGCAGTTTTTAACAAGTTGTACCCGCTGGTGCAGGATTCGATGGACCCGATTGTGCCAAAAGGCACCGTATTCGATAAACCGCTGATCCGTCCAACACCACCGGCTACTGTCGACTCGCTATACTATACTTTTAAAAAATCCGATTCCCTGCTGCCGCAGGAACCACAGAAACCAAACCCCGAGAACGGCAGCAACAACTGGGCGGTCAGTGGCACCAAAACGAAAAGCCACTATCCCATCCTCTGCAACGATCCGCACCT
>JBBSSY010000327.1:0-4688 GCA_038241595.1 Chitinophagales bacterium
AAGAAAAGAACACGATACCGGCGAGGTCGACCCAGAGGTTATTTTCATTGTCGAACAGGTAAGAGTACTTTTTTGCAATTGATTTGGCGAATTCCATGATTAATGAATTGGACGAACATCGAAAATGATTTTTTACGGGTCATCAGGGGTAGGACTGGGGATGAATCTGCCATAAAAATACTCATCTGCGAAATGGCAGGAAAGGGTATAAACACCTGTTTTAAGCAGCATTTTCGGCATTTGAAGAATTTTCAGGATTGCCCAAAAGAACGTTTCGAACCGTGTGCCAGTAAAACATGACGATTGTCTGACTGTGATTAAAAGGATTTATTGATGGACTATGACATTCGAGGCGGTATTCAAACAACTTGTACCACTTCTTCATAAAGTCACGGGCGGAAAAACAGGAGGATCGTCGCCCAACAGATCATAGTGCATCAATTAATTCTTTTAATCACCGTTCAAAACAACCCGCATTAATCGCGAGCCTTACAAAATAGTGTATGGACCACTGAAACCCGACGCAAAAACGTTGTGTATCGCTCACCGAAGGCGCTCATAGCTGACAGCTGATAGCTGATAGCTGACAGCCGGAGGCGATCAAAACGCACCGATCTGGCGGATCATCTGGTTGGTAAAGCCCCATTCGTTGTCGTACCAGGCCATTACTTTTACCAGGTCACCATCCACCACACGGGTCATGTCGAGATCAACCACGGCAGCAAACGGACTTTTGATGATGTCTGTTGATACAAGCGGTTCATCGGAAACCGACAATACCAGCTTGTACCGGTCCGTGGCGGCCTCTTCAGTGAGGATCGCGTTGATTTCTTCCGGCGTAGTATTTCTTTCCGCAATAAATGTGATATCCGACATGGACCCCACCGGCACCGGCGTACGGATGGCCACGCCATCGAATTTGTTCAGGAACTGCGGCAATGCCTTGGTGATCGCAACCGCTGCACCCGTAGATGCCGGCGCCAGGTTGACCGCTGCAGAACGACCCATACGTGGCTCCCTTTTGGAAGGCGCGTCTACCAGCGACTGCGATGCGGTAAAAGCATGGACCGTGTTCAAAATCGCTTTTTTTACACCCAGTCTTCTGCCAAGGATCTCCATGATGGGGCCAATATTGTTCGTCGTGCAGCTGCCACAGGAAATTATGGCCGTGTTGCCATCTGCGGTATTTACACCGTGTACAACAGTAGGCGCATCCGCGCTTTTTGTGGGGCCGGAAATGACGACAGTTTTAGCCCCGGCTGTAATATGTTTGGCAGCGTCTTCACTGTTTGTAAAAAAGCCGGTACTCTCGATAACCACGTCAATTTGCTGTTCCTTCCAGGGGAGTTTTGCCGGGTCTTTCTCCGAGTAGAACAGAACGTTCTGGCCATCGATCACCAGGCTGTTGTCACTGACTGAAATGTCACCGTCATACTTACCATATACACTGTCGTATTTCAGCAGATACGCGGCGTTTTCAAGGCTCATCAGGTCGTTGATGGCGACCATCTCCAGCCCGGGTGTTTTCATAATTACTTTTAAAGATGCCCGGCCTATCCGGCCAAATCCATTGATTGCTACTCTTTTCATGGTCGATGTATTTATGGATAATTGTAAAGTCGTCACTATGTATTAAACAAGATATCAAGGTAACACATTAGGCTACTCCTTCAGAACGCGATCGAAAAATTCGTTCTGCATTTCCAACGTTTTAGTATCTGCTTTTACCGTTTTCAACGCACCTGCGAGGGCATTGACAAAATGTTCTGTAATAAATTCCCCCAGTACGCGCGTTGCCCGGGAACCATCGCCGGCATAATGATTTGGAAATGCCGCATACCACCAGATCGCTGTATATAAATCGGGCGTCACGAGCCGTTTTTGGTTAACGCCGGATTGTGTGGATGCACTGTCCATTTTTACCAGGTCTGGCCGCATGTACAGCAACGCCGATGTCTCCCGTTCACCGGCATGCTGGTCACCGGCCATATCCGACTTATGCATAGCCGTTAGTTTCCTTGTATAGGCTGAATCTGCCGCGGGGTCGAAGAAATAAACGGCATAATTACGTTGCTTCTCCAGCCGCGTCTGGATAAAATACCGGATCATTTGCGGATTGCCGCCATGTACATTAACAAGCACGATGCGTTTGAATCCGTTCCTGCCGATTTCATCGCAGGTAGCCTCCAGCAGGTCCCACACAACCCGTTCAGGCAGCGCAAATGTTCCGGGCTGGTGACGCGCCTCGTTGATCTGCCCGTAATAGAAATCAGGGAATACCACCGCATACTCTTTTTTGGTTGCCCGCGCGGCCCATTCTCGCACCTGGATCAGGTCTGAACCGATCGGCACATGCGGACCGTGCTTTTCAAGAATGCCGATTGGCAGTACGCACGTGTAGTTTGATTTTTCCATCGCACGGGGCCACTCGCTGGCCGTGATCTCATCCCAGCGTGTATGCAGTTCCTGGGAAAACACAACGGGCATCGAGGCCAAACTATATAGCAGCAGGGCGGCAAAAGATTTTACAAAGGGTTTCATACAGTCAATTTTCAAATTTTATTTTGAATTTCATTAAGATAAATTTTTGTGGTGGTATATTAAAATAATATCTACGGTGAGTAACATTATGACATTTCCATATTTAAGTCATACAGTGTATACACGAAATATATAATTATAGTGTAAAAAAAGAAGGCTACCTTGCGCGGGATGATAGGAATGGATTTCTGTATCTTTTATGCAGACGATGATATGGACGACCGGAATATCTTAAAGGATGTTTCCAGCGAAATTTCTTCCAGCCTGCAGGTGATCACATTTGGATCTGGCGATGAGCTCCTCTACCGCCTGCGTAATCCACCCCCTAAAGCACACTTGGTTCTCCTCGACCTCAATATGCCAAAAAAAAACGGGTATGACATACTGCGTGAAATAAAAGCGTCTACGTCCCTCCTGCACCTGCCCGTTATCATATTCTCAACATCCGACGATCCGAAAGCAATCCGCAAGACACGGGACCTTGGCGCAAGTCTGTACATACCTAAACCATCTTCGTATAAATTGTTTAAAGACGCCATCGAATATTGTGTTACCAATGACTGGCTAACATTTTCAACGTCTGATGAGAACTTCGTATATGGAAAAAATCAACCTGCTCTTTAAAGCAAAACAGCCAATTGGGTCAAAGGGTAAGTTTTATTTCTACTGTTTAATATGTTGAGCCTTTTATACTATTCACCATCTTTCCGGCCATTTTCTTTTCAAACCTGTCGACTGACAACTTGAGACTGGCTTTAGCAAAAAGCGGGGAACGATCTTTTCGCTGCATTTTTCGCGGTCACGTGCGCAATCGTTTCTTACCAGTTATTCATCTGCTGCAGATTGATGCGATCAGATTGGATAATGTCTCCTTTATGTCCGTCGGGGCTGTAGCGAACAAAAAATGCCAGCCAAACAGTCCTGGATAAGCGCATGAGTGGCGGCTGCAATACCACCAGCAAATATGTGTTGACACCGATCCACCGGAAGAAACGATCATCGGAAAATGAGAAACCGGTAACGGCCCACCAGGCAAAAAAAGACACCACGACATCCCTATCGCGAGGGCATAACTGACCATATTGGTACCGAAGTAAAAACCGGGTACCATATCCAGTGGTTACCCGCAGACCGGGCAACGTTGGTTCATGGCCATCAGCCCTTTGATGCGAAAGAAATCCTCATTTTTGTACATGTCACCGCGCCCGCAACGCGGGCATTTGTTGGCAAGG
The DNA here is from genome assembly GCA_038241595.1 of Chitinophagales bacterium. Taxonomy (GTDB): domain Bacteria; phylum Bacteroidota; class Bacteroidia; order Chitinophagales; family Chitinophagaceae; genus JADCRZ01. The sequence continues at coordinate 3,774 of JBBSSY010000327.1, forward strand.
GTGGCAAACAGGAAAAACGGTGTTTTCTCTTGAAGTTGAGCACACATATAGTGGATCATTTAGTTTTGAGGTATTTTGTAAAAACTTTTCCTGAAGTCGTCCGGCGTCGTACCGACCGTTTTTCTAAAGAAACGGTTGAAATATGAATTATCCGGAAAATTCAGCGTGGTTGCAACTTGAGTGATGGTCATGTCTGCATTTGTCAACAGGCGTTTTGCTTCCAGCAGTACGCGATCACGGATCAGGTCGCCGGCTGTCTTGCCGAGGAGATCCTGGCAAAGCGCATTCAGGTGATTGGGCGTTACATACAGCAACTCCGCATACTCCTTCGGCAACCGGATGCTTTGATAATGTTTATCGATCAACTGTTGAAACTGGCGCAACAGGTTAAATTTTTGTTGAGGAATCTTTCTGTCGGGTACGTCATGACAACTTCGGTCAACGGCAATAAACAGTTCGAGCAAACGAAGCCGTATCAAGTCAAGATATTGATCCTGAGCGCTGTTCATTTCAATAAGCATGGACTCAAACAGGGCTACAACAGCAGGTTGAAAAGCTAACGGCAACTGACACACGCCATCTTCTGCTATGCCGCTGAAGAAGCGGAACTGTTCGAGGTAATGGGCATTCTGCAAAAAGCCGGTAAAGATACTGCTGTTAAAATGGACAATGTACCCGTCGGTAGGCGCTTCAAAATGCCAGCTATGCACCTGCCCGGGTATCATAAAATATACCTGGTATGGTTTCACGTTAAACCTTACAAAGTCAATGGTGTGATTTCCTTTGCCTTTTGTAAAAAGGACAAGGTGGTAAAAAGAATGCCGATGCGGGCGTTGCAGGTGCTGGTAATGTTTCTCCAGGTATCCCTCAAACCGCTCGATGAGCAGGTCGTGCTGCAAATTGTCCTTGCTGATG
>JBBSSY010000328.1:0-4659 GCA_038241595.1 Chitinophagales bacterium
CGGTAAAGGTGGTGCGCTCCATTTGCTTACAATAGCTGCACCAGTCCGCATAAAAATTAACGAATACCTTTTTCGGCTTTAGTTTCAATGAATCATTTAGTTGCGTGAAGGTGATCCAGTTTATTTTTTTTGAAGATTGTGCGAAGGTGACGTGGCATGGGAAAAAGAAGCTAAATACCATGATAAATGCCGTTGTGCGAAAAAAGTTCATTGTCAAACTAATTTAAATCGATTTAAGACGCAAACCCAGGAATATCGTTCTTGGCATATTGGGGCCGTAAATGAAGTTGCTGTCCCTGTTTTTACCTTTGTCGAAGTTTATCTCATAGGAATCGAAAATATTTTTCATCCCGGTAAAAAGTTCCACACCGGTCTTCATGCGTTCTACGTTAAACGTGTGACTTATCCTAAGTCCCAGGTCCATAAAAGTTGGGGCGTTGAAGTACGCATCAACCTCCTGGCCGGTACCTTCGCCGGCGAAATGAGCCAGTAACATACTGCCTGTGTACACGCCGTTTGCGCTGATGTTCCAGTTTTTAACCGGCGTGTATGTCACCGTAGCGTAGCCGTAATTATCCGGAGTGCGCAAAAACTTTCTTTCCGCACGCAACCCGTCAATATTCTCGACAGGGATGTCAAATTCACTGGACTGTACCGTAAAGCCACCATCAATTTGTACCACATAATCAAAATTTGCTCTTGCCTCTAACGTAATTCCTTTTTACAGTCGCTCCTTTACCATTTCTTTTTTCAAAGATTTTTCCATAGTTGTCTTCGCCCAGCGGGAACTGGTAAAAAGCGTCTTTAAGATGCGTGTAAAAGCCTTCAATGGTAAAGCCGGCTATAAAATGTTCGCTGGCCTTATCATAATTTACGGAGCCGGTGAAGCTGTTTGATCGTTCTTGTTTTAAACCTTTTGCCAGGGAAATACGGGATACCCCACCCGCGGCAAAAGCGATGTGCAAATCCGTATCAAAGGCCTGGGGAGCTCTGAAACCAGTACCCCAGCCGAGCCGGAATTGTGTACGTTCTTGTAATTTATATAACAAGGAAAGCCTTGGACTAATAATAGGATGGTCTACCAGGTTATGCTTATCCACCCTGAAACCTGCCAGGAAGTTCAAATTGGGCGTTACATCCCAGTCATTTTGCACGAAAGCACCCAGGTTTGTTGTTTTCTGATCTATTTCATAATGGTAGGCTTCAATTTCATCAAACACGGCATCATACACATATTCTGCACCGGTAGTCAAAACCGCTTTACCGCCTAAAAAATGATTAAATTTATTATTAAACTGCACACCGCCCTGGTGGGTGATTACATCCGATGTGCCATATGGCGGATTCGCAAAAAAGGCCTGCTTTACCAGGGAATCATCGGGCATGGTTCCGGTGTAATGTTTGCGGTCAGTTTTCTGCCCTCCGTAATAGATACTCAGCGAATTTTTATCATCATTGAAGCTCACGGAGTAATCAACGCTCCCCATTAAAATGTTGTGCATCCTTTCTTCCGACTGCTGGGTTAGATACGCGGGTTTCTTTACATTTTCTCCGCCAAAACGGTATTCATAAATGCTGCTTAAACTGATTTGCAACTTCTCATTTGATGTAGGTTTAAAGAAAAAGTTGGCCCCGAAAGTATTGTCTTTTAATTGTGGCAATTCCGAGAAGTTATCGCCGTTTGCGTCGTAATGCCCCCTGTTCCTGTTATTGATAAATAAACTAACGCCTGCATTCCTGGCCTCATTTACCATGGAAATATTACCAGAGATTATATTGTCAGATGTTTGACCTTTAATGCGCTGGAATGTGTTGGTGACTTCATAACTGTTTGTGGAAGGAATTTTGGTAATCACATTTACCGTTCCCCCGATGGCACTCGAGCCGTAAAGGGCAGAAACGCCACCTCTTACCACTTCAATTCTGTCGATCATATTAACAGGAATCTGCTCCATACCATATAATCCCATCAACGGGCTAAAGATCTGACGGCTGTTGATTAATATTTGAGAATATCCTCCCTGCAAACCGTTTATCCTCAGCTGGGAGTAGTTACAAGTCTGGCAATCGGTTTCTACACGCAACCCGGGTTGATATTTTAACCCTTCAGAAAGACTGGTAGCCACCACGCGGTCCAATGTTTTACTATCGATCAGATTTACAATTACGGGGGAACTAGTCCGTCTTTTTGGTGTTCTGGTTCCTGTGATTACCACCTGGTCTAACGTCGACCTATTTGAGATTAAGTCGAAACTCAAAAAGTTAGGATCATTTTTCCTTATGGATATTGTTTTCTCCAGTCTTTTATATCCTACAGAAGTGGCGATAACCTGGTACGTTCCATTAGGTATATTATTGATGCTGTAATTGCCTGACGTGTCAGTAGAGGCGCCCAGTTGTATTCTTTGAATTAAAATAGTTGCTGATGGCAAGGCGATGCTTTCAGAGGTCACTTTCCCAGACAAAATGCCCGTTTGTGCCGTTGCCCCGATCGTCAGAAATATAAACAAAAAGGTAAATATATGCTTCATATAGTTTTAATGATTTGAGTAAAAATATAATTAATGTTTGACATACAATATAATAATAATTAGATTAGTCTAATTTTAAATAAAAGATAGTTTTTATTATGTTTGTAGAAACAGAACAAATTGTGCAGACACTCACCGAAGAAAATTATTTGAAAGCCATCTTTAAACTAACGCAGGCGTCGTTGCAGAAAATAAGTCCTACTGCAATCGCCCAGGAGATCGAAGTAAATGCAGCCTCCGTCATCGATATGTTTAAAAAGCTGAAGGAAAAAGAATTAATAAGTTATGATAAAAGAAAAGGGGCTGCCTTAACGCCACAGGGTATTAGAGTGGCGCTGAATATCGTCCGTAAGCACCGCTTGTGGGAAGTGTTTCTTTTTGAAAAATTAAAATACAGCTGGGATGAGGTGCATGAAATGGCCGAACAACTAGAGCATATTCAAAACGATGCACTGGCTAATAGGTTGGACGAATTCCTGGGCTTTCCGGTATTCGACCCACATGGTGATCCTATTCCAAAAGCGAACGGCAGCATACCCAAGTTTTCTAAAGTGTTGTTATCTGCGAAAAAAATCGGTGATGAGTGCCAGGTAGTTGCGATAAAAGACACCTCTCCTGAATTTCTGCAGTACCTCAATCAACTCTCCATAGACATCGGCTCCAGGATCGTTATAAAAGATAAGGTAGCTTTCGACAATTCATTGGTCATTCTCATCAAGGGACATCAAACCACGGTTTCCGAGAAATTTGCGCATAGTGTTTTTGTAAAGCAATAGGCGAGGTAATGTATTTTCACATTAATTGCTGCCGGAGGGGTCGTACATGACAGGCCATAAACGACGTCGAGTTTTGAAAAGTTACTTGATAAATTCTTTGACCGCTTCCCCCAAGTCAAACACTGTAACCTTTTCCTGGAAGGCAGACTGCAACAGGGAGCTGCCTGCCGCACTTCGAAATCCACTCGCGCAATGGACGAGCAGCGGTTTGCCAACCGGTATTTCATCGAGCCTGTTTCGTAATTCGGGCAACGGAATGGCCAGGCTGCCAGGGAACACCGGCTTTTCGGTCACTTCACCCGCATTCCTGACATCGATGATCGTAAAGGCATTTTTGTTGCCTTTAAAATAATCAAGGTCGATTTTTTCAGTTTGTACATTTGCATATGCTAACACGAGTACTTCTTTCACTTGCGCCTCATAGCCAATGGCAGCGCATCTTTTTAGCAGGTCACATACTTCATGCTCGCTGGCTACCCCTAAATAGAAAGCTTCTTCCGGCCGAATGATGCTGCCAAGCCAGGTATCAAATTTGGTCCCGTTCATAATATTGATAGAATGCTCCAGGTGGCCCTTTTTAAAGAGGTCGCTGTTGCGGGTATCAACGATCCAGGTGTCTTCCTGCGCCCTGGCCACATCGGTGTTGTTGGCAATAACCTTGATATGAATGTTGTTCAGGCCGACCTGCATGGCCGGTGCGCCTTTTATATTCAACGCCACATCGAAGGGGAAATACTGCGGCACGAAGGGCTGTTCGCTGAGTAACTTACTGACAAATTCGTGTTCTTGCATGGGTTGCAATGACCAGTTCGTTGCTTTTTCCTCTCCAATGGTGCTGCTCTTTGCGTCGCTGAGCGATTTGCCGCACAGCGAACCCGCACCATGCGCGGGATACACCACAACATCGTCGGGCAAAACTTTCAATTTGTGCTGCAGCACGTAGAACAGCTGCGCGGCAAGCAGTTCTTTGGAAGTCTGCTCGTTTCCCGCTTCTTCCCGCAGGTCGGGCCTGCCACAGTCGCCAATGAAGAGCGTGTCGCCGGTAAACAGCGCGGTTTTTTTATCATCATGTTCAACCAACACGCATATGCCATCGGGGGAATGACCCGGCGTGTCGATGGCTGTCAGCCTGATCTTGCCAAATTCAATATGCTGACCTTCGTTAAATCCCTGGTGCTGGTACCTGGCCCCGAGCGCTTTACTCACGTAAATGGTTGCCCCGGGAGCATGATGCAGTTCGAGGTGACTGCTTACAAAGTCGGCATGGGCGTGCGTTTCAATGACGCCTGTAATCCGGGCCTCTTTTTCTTTGGCATAGTCAAGATATGGTTGCGCATCTCTTGCCGGATCCA
>JBBSSY010000329.1:0-4638 GCA_038241595.1 Chitinophagales bacterium
AATAAAAATAATTGTAGAATAAAGTATAGTTCCCTCCGTTCAAGGAAGCAGAAAGGAAGGTGTAGCATTTTGCTGATTGCTTCTGGCTGATAGCTGATAGCCAATAGTCAAAGGCTATCTCACAATTTTCTGAATGTCAGAATCCCTGGCAAGCACGTTCATCTGCCTCAACACCCACGGATATTTTGCAGCCACGTATTTCGAAACGGGTTTAACGGTGTATCGCTTGGGATTGGGCAGGCTGGAGGCCACCATGGCCGCTTGCTGCCGCGAGAGTTTATTGGCCGGTTTTTTAAAATAGCTTTGCGCGGCGGCTTCGATGCCGAAAATACCCGGACCCATTTCCGACACGTTGAGATACATTTCCAGGATCCTTTTTTTGTCCCACACCAACTCGATCATAAACGTAAAATACATCTCGAGACCTTTCCTGATCCAGCTCCGCCCCTGCCATAAAAAAACATTCTTCGCCACCTGCTGGCTGATGGTGCTGGCGCCCCGAACGCGGTTCGGTTTTTTCCTGTTATAGGCCATCGCCTTTTCGATGCTTTTCCAGTCGAAGCCTCGATGATCGGCGAACAACTGGTCTTCGGAAGCGATAACTGCCAGCTTGGGCATCATCCCCATGGCAGTATACGGAATGTAATCGCGTTGCAGGCCGTTGCCGGCTACCAGGCTGGCCATCTGCGTAACTGTAATCGGGGGATCAATCCATTTTAACGCAACGATGTATAACAGTTGAATAATGAACGAAAAAAGAATGATTCTTTTCACCAGCCTCCAAACACTAAAACCGGAACCCAATTTTATCATGGTATATTAATTCCGGTGCAATATTATTTCAATTCCCGTAAAATTGTCAGGGATACATTTATCCAACAGATTGCAGGCGTTTTAGCGCGTTGTTAAAAGGGTCGGGGTCTCCCGGGGACTTCCCCCATATGAACATATTCGATGCGGTATTTTCTCCCGTTTTCCGACCTGAACTTATTGACGCGGTTAAGCAGGTAGCCAACGCCGGCAACACCGAGCGAAATACCAAGGCTTTTAAGGTTATCCGGCCCGGTGATCGGTTCTTTGAGGTACTTGCCGTTGATGACGTTCAGCGTGGCGTAACCGATGCCGCCAACCATCAGGAGCGTGCCGTTTTTTATAAAACCAAATGATTCACGTTTCTGCACATCGATAATGAGCAGGTCTTTGTAGTGAACCCCGATAACATAGCTGCCTAAAGTATCTACTCTGGCCACGCCCCATTGCGTAGGAACGGCCCGTATGTCATATTCTTTTATAAAAAGCGAATCATTTTTTATATCCTGCACCACGCCATTGATAAAATTTTTATAGACCGTTTGACAGGAGATAAAAGAACCTGGAAAAAATGTTTTAACCGTGCGGTTATTGCGCTTTTTTACTTTTACGAAATCCGACGCTTGTGAAAAAGAGGTGGCAGAAACAAACAGCAGTATGATCAGGGATATAAATAAACGCATGCTACAACTAAAGTTACAATGTCGCCGGTAGAGCTGTCACTATATTTTTGTTAAAGACCGGGTTTTATGTCCTGAACCACAAAAACGGCTCCATATAAAAGTGCAAGGCCAAAGCCGATCAGTACGGTTCCTGAAACCTTGTTAAGTATCCTCATGTTCGCAATGGTTAACCGTTTCCCGAGCCGCTCGGCCATTAAGACCTTTCCCACATCAGCCAGCATATTGAAGGTTAAACAAATGCCGAAGATAAGAATGCGTTGTTCCATGGTGTGCGATACGGCGAAGGCCGTTGCGTTTAACAACCAGAAAAAAATCACGCCTGGGTTAAACGTATTCAGTAAGAACCCCGAACCGGCGAGCCGCGCAAAGTCAGGACCGGTGAGCCTGAGTGCGGCAGCGCCTGGTGCCGTTCGTGGTTTCACCTTCTTAAAATAAACAAAGTAAACACCCATCGCTACCAGGAATAAACTACCGGCACCACCAATAGTTCTTTTGTATGTCATCACATGGCTCATCCATTCTGAAAATACATTGCTGACCAGCACCAGCAGAATATCGCTGATCCACACACCAAAAACGAAACTGAAGCCACCTTCTTTTCCATTATTGATGCTTTGTTTGATGATCGTAAAAATTACCGGACCTACAGAAAGGGTTAAGATAAATCCGAGCGCCAGTCCTTTTAGTATTGCTTCAGTCATTCGGGAAAAGTAATCTACGGTGACAAATACTGGCTATAATGGCCAGGCAATTTCAGAAGAAATAAGTATTGGAGATTTTGATGTCTGTGTGTAACAAAATCGTTGCTGGCGGCCATCAAGAAATCAGGCCGTTCCATCGGCCAGGAATATTTTCCAGTCCTCGTACATCTTGCCTTTTAAAACCCGCGGAAACTTATGCTGGCCGCCTACTTTGCCTTTTTGCCCCATAAATTCCATGAATTTTGATTCGGGCAACACCTGCACAGTTACATCCTTCAAGGCAGCATTTCTTTCAACGGCATAGTCGTCGTTCAATCTTTTGAGTTGCCCGTCGATGCTGGAAGCGAGCCGGGTGGCGTCAACCGTATCGTCGCAGGCGACAAACCACTGGTGTGCAAAAAAGCTTCCGTGGGGAACGCCGGCAACTGTAAACTCGGGAATGGACACGTTCATGTTCTCGCTGGCGAGTTGTACCGCCTTGGTCATGTTGTCTACGCTCAGGTGTTCACCCACGAGGCTCAGGAAGTGTTTGGTGCGCCCGGTAATAATAATTTCCGACCGGTCCTTATCAACAAACCGCACGGTGTCACCAATGAGGTATCGCCAGGCGCCGGCGGTGGTACTCAGCAAAATCGCATAGTCGCGCCCTTCTTCCACTTCATGGATCATAAGTGTTTGTGGTTTCTCGATCATATTGCCTTCATGGTCGAAATTGATGTCATCAAAGGGCACAAATTCAAAGAAGATATGCTCATTGGTCACCAGCCGCATGCCCTGCGCAAACTGCCTGTCCTGGTAGGCGATAAACCCCTCCGAGGCCAGGTACGTTTCAATATAGGTCAGTGGTTTGGCGAGCAGTTTTTCAAACCCTTTTTTGTAGGGTTCAAAGGAAACGCCGCCATGCACAAAAAAGGCAAGATTTGGCCAGATATCGTGTATGGTGTTCAGCTTGTACCGTTCGATGATCTTTTCCATGCACATCTGTATCCAGGCAGGAACGCCAATCACGAAACTGATGTCCCATTCAGGTGCTTTTTCAACGATCTCTTCCATCTTCTTGTTCCAGTCCTTTTCCCGCGCGATCCGTTTGCCGGGTTTATAAAAAGGGGTGAACCAGAAAGGAAGTTTTTTTGCGGTGATGCCGCTCAGGTCGCCGGCGTAATAACCAGTGCCTTTTTGAAGGTCGGTGCTGCCGCCAATCATCAGCCAGCCCTTCGCGATGGAACGCATGGGGATATCCGTATAGTTTCTTAGTGTGAGCAGTTGCTTCACCATCACAACGCGGTTGCCGCGCATCAGGTCTGCGGTGATCGGAATATACTTACTGGCTGATTCTGACGTACCCGAACTGAGCGCAAAATATTTTACTTTGCCGGGCCAGCAAACATCCTGGAAACCCTCTATGGCGCGGTACCACCATTGGGCGTAAATTTTATCGTAGTTGAAGGTGGGCACCAGCGCCACGAATTTCTTCTCCGGGTGTTTGTCGAGCAGTATTTCGTCGAAGCGGTATTGTTGACCAAACTCTGTAAATCGCGCTTTCTTCAACATTTTCTTCAGGACCCTCAATTGCTGCCGCCGGGGCGATTTTACGGGTAACCGCAAAGCCCTTGCGAGGGAGTCTGGTATAGAGATTTCAAACAAAGACATCTACGTGATCAGGCAATTTGATGAGCGTGCCAAAATTAATACATTGAGCAGTAAGATAACAAGATTTTACACGAGAATGACTTACCTCAGCCGGCCATAACGCGGCCGCCGGAATTCTTCGAGTCGCTACCTACAATGCTCCCGGACGGCCTGGCATGAATATACAAAGAAATGCCAGCCGGCACCTGTTGCATCGCCCCAATGATCTCTTTGTAAGAAAGCGATGGCGCGCAGAAAATAAGTTCTTTTTTATTGCGTAACTGGCTTATCCAGTCTTCAGCAGGCGATACTTGCAGGTAAGTTGTTGGGGCAGGCTGCTTTGCCAGTATTGCGGCAACGGCTTCCCCGTCTTCCCGCGAACCAACAATCAGGCAAGAAAGAGGCTGGCCATGGGCAGTGCTGGATGGCTTAACCGCCATATTTTTAATCATCGAAACGCCTGCCCGCAACCAAATCGATAACCTGATCATCGCCTGCAACGGTGCAGCACCTTCTTTACGGTAGTGCTTACGTACGAAAATTGTCATCGCCGAGTAAAACATCTTCACATAATCAAGCGAACCTTTCCTGGTGCTCTCTCCCTTGAAATGAAGAATGGTGGTGCCGGCAAAATAGTAGTTTTGGTAGCCTTTTTTGCGAATGCGGTAACTGAGGTCAATATCTTCGCCATACATAAAAAAATCCTCGTCAAATCCACCGGTTTCATCGAGAACCTTTCTCCTGGCCAGGTAGAAGGCGCCGGACAGGATATAGACGGATGCATTTTCTAATTCTCTCAGGTTTGACAAATGGTA
>JBBSSY010000330.1:0-4617 GCA_038241595.1 Chitinophagales bacterium
ATGTCTGAAACCCAAACTAGTATCGAATTTCAACCTTGTGATCCGGATTGGATTCGAACCAATGACCCACAGCTTAGAAGGCTGTTGCTCTATCCAACTGAGCTACCGAACCGTAAACGAGCGCAAAACTAATAAATCTTTCCCTACACGCCAAAGCCTTCCAACAACAACTGCCACCTTAACTCACCCAGAAAGCCATTCCTGGGCGGTTATTTCCTAAATTGCAGCCGTATCAATCCATTGAACATGAGCAGACTCATTATTATCTCGAACCGTTTACCCTTTTCTGTCGAAAAAAAAGGAGACGATGTTAGCTTGCGCCAAAGTTCGGGTGGCCTCGTGTCTGCACTGCAAAGTTTTATAGAACAGAGCGGTGGTTCCGAGAAATTTTCCGAGAAGATCTGGCTGGGAAGCGCCGACTTTGCATCCGAAGACTGGCGGCCCGAATTTCGTATGTCCGAAGACAAAAGCTTCGAGGTGGAACCAATCTACCTCGACGCGGAACTATATCATAACTATTACAACGGCTTTTGCAATTCCACCCTGTGGCCGATGTTCCACTATTTCCCGTCAATCGTCGAATACAAAAACGAATATTTTGATGCATATATTAAGGTAAACCAGGCATTTGCCGACAAATTACTCAGTTTCGTGAAGCCTGACGACACCATCTGGATCCATGATTACCAGCTGATGTTGCTGCCCGGTATGCTGCGTAAAATGCTCCCTGAAGCCACCATCGGCTTTTTCCTGCACATCCCGTTTCCTTCGTATGAAATATTCCGACTGCTTCCCACAAAATGGAAAAAAAGTTTGTTGGAGGGGCTGCTCGGTGCCGACCTGGTCGGTTTTCATACCTACGATTATGTGCAGCACTTTATACAGTCATCTAAAATGTTGCTCGGCGTGGATCACCAGTTTAACACGATGAACTACCAGGGGCACGTCGTAAAAGTGGATCTTTTCCCGATCGGTATCGACTTCGACAAGTTTTTCAACGCGTCAAAAAATCCGGACATCATCACGATCCGGGAAGAGATCAAGCATAGATACGAAGGCAAAAAAATAATTTTTTCTGTCGATCGGCTCGACTATTCCAAAGGCCTGATGTACCGCCTCAAAGCCTTTAAGGAGTTCATCGACACCTTCCCGGAATGGATCGGCAAAGTGGTATTTATTCTGAATGTGATACCCTCCCGTGACGAGATCCCGGCGTATATCGAACGTAAAAAGCAGATCGAAGAAAAGGTCAGTGAGATCAACGGAACGATGTCATCCCTGCACTGGCAGCCGATTATCTACCGCTACAACCACATGAGTTTTAATGAACTGCTCGCTTCTTACCAGGTTGCCGATGTGGCGTTTATCACGCCATTGCGCGATGGTATGAATTTGGTAGCCAAGGAATACGTGGCCAGTTGTTCAGATCTTAAGGGTGTGTTGATATTGAGTGAACTTACCGGTGCGGCCAGTGAACTGAACGAAGCGGTCATGGTAAATCCAACAGATTCCAGCGAGATGGCTAACGCAATCGACTCTTCACTGCGGATGTTATTTACAGAACAGAAATCAAGGATTGCCCTGATGCAAAAAAGATTGAAAGATTATGACGTGGTTAAATGGGTCGACGACTTTCTCGGCCAGCTGGGAGAAGTGAAACGTGAACAACGCGTCCTTTCCGTGAAGATTCTGGACGAGGCTTCCAGGCAGCTTATCCTGGAACGATATGCCGCTTCCAGCAAACGTACTATCCTGCTCGACTACGATGGAACGCTGACGCCCTTTACCCGTGTGCCGTCACAGGCCGGGCCGCAGCCTGATTTGTTACAGCTGCTGCGCAAATTATGTGCAGATGCCAGTAACAATGTTATTATAATCAGCGGGCGCGACGGCGATACGCTCGATGAATGGCTCGGCGAATTGCCGCTGAGTCTCGTAGCTGAGCATGGCGCATTTATTAAACCGCGAAATGGTTCCTGGCAACAGCAGAGCACCGTGTTGCCGGAATGGAAAGACCAGATCAGGCCCATCCTTAAACTTTTTGTAACAAGATGCGTGGGCTCATTCATAGAGGAAAAACGCAATACGCTGGTATGGCATTACCGCAATACCCATCCCGATCTCGGTTTCCTGCGTTCACGCGAACTGCTCAACAACCTGGTACAGCTTTCTGCCAACAGCGCGCTACAGGTGATCGATGGCAATAAGGTGATTGAAGTTCGGCTGACTGGTCTCGACAAAGGCATCACCGCGTTGAAACTGGTGAAGCAGACCTCACCGGATTTCGTCCTCTGTATGGGCGATGATACCACTGACGAGGACATGTTTAAGGTGTTAAAGGACCAGGCGGTTACCATTAAAATAGGTATGGGTGCCACGGCGGCGAAATACAATATTGCCACGCAAAAAGAGGTGCTGCCCTTCCTGTCTAAATTTACTTCATTAAAAATCCGAAAATCCGATGTCTCTTCACAAGTATAACCTTGGTATTATTGGCAACTGCTCCTACCTGGCTTACATCGATATGAAAGCCGATGTTAAATGGATGTGTCTGCCCAAATTCGACAGCAGCTTTTTATTCGGCTCGCTGCTCGACGAGGAAAAGGGTGGGCATTTTTATATTTGTCCGGCCAGCGACCTGTACCAGAGCCGCCAGTATTACCTGCCCAACACGAATATATTATGTACCGAATTCAGTACCGAGAATTCGCGTTTTCGCGTGGTAGATTGCGCCCCGCGCATGACCATCCACGAGAGATCCTTCAAACCGCTGATGCTGGTTCGAAAAATCGAATTGCTCAGCGGCGAACCGGTGATCAAAATTTGCTGTCAACCCACAGCTAATTACGGCGCGACAGAACCTGAAATTGTAACGGCGAGTAATCATATCCGTTACTTAAACCTGAACGCGCAGGTTCGGGTCACCACGGATGTGCCACTCAATTATGTATTGCAGAGCCAGCCTTTCGTGCTCGACCAGGACCGCTACATCGCACTTACCTACGGCGAACCGCTGGAGGCCCCCCTGCAGGAAACCGTGGAAGAATTCGTACGCAAAACAACCAACTATTGGCAGAACTGGGTGAAGAGCAGTTATATCCCCGGCATCTACCAGGACGAGATCATCCGCTCGGCACTGATCCTGAAGATCCACCAGTACGAAGACACCGGCGCCATCATCGCTTCGGGAACCACCAGCCTGCCCGAATTCCACGACAGCACCCGCAACTGGGACTACCGTTTTTTCTGGTTCCGGGATGCGCATTATACACTGAAGGCGTATAACCAGATTGGTCACTTCGACGAACTGGAAAAATATTTTGACTTTGTGCAAAATATCATCAGCAACGCCGATGATTTCCTGCAGCCCTTGTACTCAATCACGGGAGAAAAGGACATTGAAGAGATCGAACTGCCTCTTGCGGGCTATCTTGGCAATAAACCGGTTCGCATTGGCAATAAAGCATACATCCAGAAGCAAAACGATGTGTATGGACAGGTACTGGTGAGCCTCTTGCCGCTGTACATTGACCGCCGACTGACCTTTCCAAAAAAGAACAGCTTCAAACGCATCGTTCCCTGGCTATTGGACCAGATAGAACGCACCATGCAGGAACCTGATGCCGGTCTGTGGGAATTCCGCAACCACCGGCAGGTGCATACTTACACATTGTTGTTCCATTGGGCCGGCGCCATGGCGGCGTATAAAATTGCCCGCGAATTTGGCGACGAGCCACTGATGATCAAGTCGCAGCAGCTGGCTTCTGTCGCTTCAGAACTGATTGAAAGATGTTACGACCCGGTACGAAAAGTGTATGTGCAGGCCCTTGGCAGCACCTACCTTGATGCGAGTACACTCATGATGATTACCATGGGCTATCTTGATCATGGCTCAGATAAGGCAAAGGATCATATCCTGGCGCTGGAGAAAGAATTGATGGGGGAGATGGGACTCTTTTACCGGTATATGCACTATGATGATTTTGGTTTGCCAGAAACCACCTTCCTCGTTTGTGCTTTCTGGTATGTAGATGCGCTGGCCTGCGTCGGCCGCGTGGAAGACGCTAAGAACACGCTTGAAAAACTCATTAAGCACGGCAATCACCTCACGCTTTTCAGCGAAGATGTTGGTCTCGATGGTTCACAGTGGGGCAATTTCCCGCAGACGTACAGCCATGTGGGGCTTATCAATGCGGCGTTTAGAATTGCGAAGAAGCTGGATACGGTGGACTTTATGTAAGGGAACGGGTGGGGGGTATGAGGTGTGTGGTATGAGGTATGAAGGTATGGGGTGTGAAGTATGGGATAAGGGATGAAGTATGAGGTTGGCGTATGAGATATGGGGTATGCGCTATCGGCGAATGGTCGAACGTATGTAGCGTAACCGTCTAGGCCTGAAAGGCCACCAGAAAAGAGCACAGGCTGTAGGCCTGTGTAAGCCAAGAGGTATTTGTCCAGGCCTGAAAGGCCGATAGAGTGCCACACAGGTTTTCAAAAAAAATAGGAAAATCGTTTCACGCGCCAAAAGCAGAAGGATGAAAATAGATTAATAAGCGCCTTATATTAACGTAACCGTGTGTTGGCTCTCTGTCGGCCTTGCAGGCCTTGAAAACGCGC
>JBBSSY010000331.1:0-4594 GCA_038241595.1 Chitinophagales bacterium
CCGGCCGGTCTGTCGACTTTTCACAGGATGATGCGGAAAGGCTCATAATTACGGAGCGGGCGTTTCGTGCCGCATTTCTTGGGACCGTGGAGATGTCTTTGTATGCCAGTCAACTGGCATTAACCCGGGCGTCCAATCGTCACTTAAAAGTGTTCGCCAGTTTCGAACTGGTAGAATCCGCTGGACTCATCAAAGTGCTGAAAGATCTTGGAACACCCACCACAGCCTTATCTTCCATGATGCAGGACTTAAAGCAAAAATTTGCGGTTGGCACAACGGCCCAGTTATTTGATAAAGCATACCTGGACATTCAACTGGACATTCATCAGGGTCTGCTCGAATTGATCAATCCTTATTTAAGACAAGCACCCGAGGTAATGACGGCCATGGAAAACCAGGTTCGTCACCTGGTGACCGTAGCCTTGGCGACCATTAATGAACATCTGGCGATCCTGCTGCGCATCCGGGCACATGCCTGGGATTAATAGCAATACATGTAGCTTTTATTCTGTTTGGGTCAAGCAGTTAGGCCAACTTTTATATCCTGCAGTTATTTAACCTTACTATGTTAGCTACGGCGCTGAGTACATCGCATGTTCTCTAATTTGAGCAAACACTGTTTTAGATGGTTTCCAGGGATATCGGGCATCTAGTCCGCAGGTTGTCATAAATTCATTGGTAAATACCTTCCGCGCAGGTTCGGCCAATAAACGGTGTCGGCAATTTATCCATTCACGCACGCTTCCTGACCGTACATGGTCAGCACGCGTTCGCTGTTTCAAATGAAATTCACTTTACCCCAGTGTAGCGTGTAGGCGATGCCCAACGACTCCAGCTTCAGCCAACATTCTCAAATAAAAGCCTGGTTAGACGCGCCGATGCCGTCCATCCGTAGGACCCTCCGCGTCGATTATTATTGACCGATGCCTATCGTATCATCCGCATAGGTTAGTCCGCTAGTAACGGTATTGTGTACCGGCTTATATTCTGGCGGGCAGGGAATCCGGTAAAAGGTACTTGCTTTTTGCTGGTCAGTCGCGGAGCAGCACCGTACTTAAAATCATAAGTTTCACTGCCTGGTGTCAGGGAACAAATAAAATTGTAATTTCAAAGTAAACTTTCCGATTGCAAGCCTGCCACAGACACTCACTGACTACCTATGCCAGCCAGCCAAAGCAACAATATCGGAACAAAACAAAAAGCACTCGCCATCAATCTCGATCCAAAAATTTATGGTTCGTTCGCAGAAATAGGCGCCGGTCAGGATGTCGCGGCCAATTTTTTTAAAGCCGGCGCTTCTTCCGGTACGATCGCCAAAACCATGTCTGCGTATGACATGCTTTTCTCCGATGCGATATACGGGGCAGAAGAAAAAAAGCGGTATGTCAGCGAGCGACGGCTAATAGCGATGCTAGATCGCGAATACGGGCTGTTGACTGAACGACTCGCCGCGCAACGCAGCACGACGACCACATTTTTTGCCTTTTCAGATACCATTTCAGCGCTTAATTACCACAAAACAAATGCCGGGCACGGCTGGATGGGTGTGCGCTTCCAGTCAAAGCCGGGGGGCGATTTTAACGATGTGGTGTTGCACGTGCGGCTGCTGGACAGCGACAACAACCTGCAACAGCAAGCGGTTGGAATATTAGGCGTCAACCTGATCTACGCCTGTTTTAATTATGCGGAGAATCCGGTGCTGTTTTTATTTTCATTGATGGACGATCTGTCCAAAGACCGGTTCCAGGTTGACATGATCCGGTTCGACGGCCCTGATTTTACAGAAGTCGATAACCGCCTGATGAGCCTGCAACTGGTGCAAGCTGGTTTTTCGGATGCGGCCTTGTTTGGACCCGACGGAAAAAACCTGCAGCCTTCCGAAGTATTGTACAAAAAGCACATCGTTGTCGTGCGCGGGCGTTTCCGGCCGGTCATTAACGTGCACGTCGATATGTTACACACCGGCGTTAAACAATTTCTGGACGAACCGGATGTAGATAAATCAAACGTGGTGGTATTGACGGAACTGACCCTGCAGTCGCTAAAAGAAAGAAATGCCGATCTCACGGCCGAGATCGATAAAAAAGATTTCCTTGACCGGGTTGATATCCTTTGTTCGCTGGGTCAAACGGTGATGATCTCTAATTTCCATGAGTATTATAAACTCGTGGCGTACCTGTCGACAATTACGAAACTAAAAGTCGGTGTTGTACTGGGATACCCAAACCTGGAATATATCTTTTCCGAAGACAATTACAAATCACTGCCAGGTGGCATTCTCGAATCCTTCGCTGCGCTTTTCAGCCGCAAGGTGAAGCTCTTCATCTACCCGACATTGCGTAACGGAATCATTCAGAATTGCGAGCGTTTTCAACTGCCGCCTCACCTGGTCGATCTGTACCGGTACCTGGTCGCCAATGATAAAATTGAAGATATTCTGGATTATAACCGCAACAACCTCGACGTGCAAACCGACACCGTTTTACAATTGATAAAACAGGATACCGATGGATGGGAAAACTGTGTTCCGCCGGAAGTTGCTGCCAGGATCAAGGAGCTGGGTTTGTTTGGGTATACCGGTCAGCACACCATAAACAGCAACCCCGTCATTGAAAGCGGTGACGGTGAAAGGTGTTGAATTAACTTCTGTCAGTTTATTACGGATTGTTCTTTATTGGTAACCTGACAATATTACCAGACGCAGTCCCCGAACATTTAGTTATAGAAAAGGCAGATGTGATTTCAACAAAATCCTAGTTAGTGAACCTCGCCGGAGGCATTGACCAAAACCACTTTGGGAAGTATGGCCCTGTCTACCTTGTCCGGCAGGTGTGAACAGAAACAAATACCGACATAAAATGGCGCCTTTAACTGCAGCTGTATGGGATCTCCAAACTGGTGCAATGGTTCTCCCGCCTGGCTTACGAAGATTGCGAAGGCATCACCCTTTTTTTCTATGCCCAGACGAACAGCTCCTTTCTTGTCCACGCGCAATTGCTGAATGCTTTCACCCTTTTCCGGCCGCCAAGCCAGGTGCACCAGGCCAGCACCGTGCAGGGCGACCATCGCTTCTTTGGAATCATCTTCGAGACTCTGCCGAATGATAAGTACAGCCTTACGGTCAAAAAAGCCGGCGGTATCCGGAAAGTTGATGTCTGCAGCCAACGACACATCACCAGACATTTTTTTCCACAGGTACCGGAATTCATCACGCGTATACCATATGTTGTAACCGGCAGAATTGACGGTGTATTGTTTGGCTGTGCGGTTATAATTGGATGATCCAGGCACGAGTGCAGCGCCGACATCACTTTGGCCTTCAAATATGCCAATGCGTTTATTTTCGGTGCGAGTCACCCTGTGAAAATCGGAAGGAGGCGGTACCTGTTTATGCGTGGGGGATCCAGGCAATGCCCAGTCCGGCACGTCCACTTTCACTGGCGTCGTTTGTGCCGATGCCTGGTACGATATCGAAATTAATGCCAGCGCAGGCAGTAAAACAACGGATGCTTTCCATAGCGAGCGGAAATACTGATAACAGGTATTCATCTTTTCTCTTATAAGCTTTAATCGCATGTTCATTGTAGACTTACTTAATTCGTGAAAACTATAATTATTAAGGTAATATATTACTGGTTCAAATTGTATATGCTTTTCATCTGCCAGGCTTCCAGGGACTTCAGTTCGCTATCTTGTCCCTGTGAACGGATAGAAACACCAACCGCATCTTCCCGGCTTGGATAGACTCTTGCAGCAACACATTGCTTTCCATTCACAAACACCTCAACGATACTTTTATCAAGAAAAATACGAAGTTTCAGATTCTCGTCGGGCTTCATGGCGAAATAGGCCATTTCAGGGCCTCTTGGACGAACATCCGGGTAAAGAGAAGCGTTGCCTGTTTCCAGCATGATTAAACTTTCTCTTGCAGGGGGAGGTGACGGTGTTTGAGCAACTGCGGCAGCGGGTCGCTCTGTTTGTAACGCTGCCACTTCTCCGGAACGATAGTCACGTCCGGCTCCCATTCCCCGTCCTTCCATAAATACGATGCGCGTAAATTCTTCTTTATTGGGCGAACGAAGCACGTTCAATTCAAGCATTGGGACATCTTTGGGATCAATTTCCAAATTAATTTCCATTGAATTACCTTTTATATTCTTGAATATAATTTCTTTATTGGCAGGAAGCACCATAGACTTTACTTCCTGACGGTTATATCGTAAAGATTCAATATCGCCGGCAGGCTCTTGTCCTACCTCGTCCTTTCCAATCAAGGTCAGTCTTCGTGCAAGCGACATAATCATGTTCCATTCTCCGGTAGGCTTGCCCGCGTTCATATTAAAAATCACAATGACACCGCCTTTACCATCGGGAGTTGCGGATGGTGCATGAACGCCAGATGGATTTGATGGTCCAAAATTGAACTTGCCACCTTGCGTTACAACAAATTTATTTCTACTGGTATCATAATCTCCCAGCAGGTATTGTCCACCGCTCATATGACTGTAGAATGGCATAATATATCGATTGCCGATGGGCCAGAAATATGGGCACGCATAATCGTCTCCTGCTGCTGTAAAGCGATCATTCTCCA